>JBBRMC010000342.1:0-4752 GCA_038231055.1 Leptolyngbyales cyanobacterium | reverse complement strand
CCCAAAATTGGGGGACTTTGAACCGGAGCAATGGCGTTAAACTCTAGAGACTTTCTGGCTCAAAGTCCCCCAGAATGGGGGATTTAGGGGGCGAAGGATCTCAGCAATGATCGATCGAGCAACTTGTGTGTACACGGTAGCGCCTTGGGGAGCGGGCTAGGGTGAGGGTGAGACGTTGCACCTTAATAAATTCACGTTCCTAAGGGACTGGTTGCAGGGCAGTTTAGGAGTTTGAAGAGTGAGGATAAGCCCCTAGCTTCCACATTAGGGCAGCGACCAAATTGGTGAAAATATGAGCAACGATCGGCACTAACAAATTGCCTGTCCAGATCGCGCTATAACCCAGCAGTGCGCCAATCAGGGTTGCCCAAACTACGTATGCCCATTGCTTCAAATTGCTGAGATGCAGCACTCCAAAACAAACGCTAGAAATCAAAACGCCTTCTAAAGTGAGACCAAACTCAGGCAACATCACGCCTCGAAATAGCAATTCTTCGCTTAGCCCAGGCAACAACCCTAGCCAAACCAAATCGGGAATGAGGAGTGGTTTGAGCACGAGTTCGAGATAATAATCAGCGCTGATGCGGTAAGCTGCCCAAAATCGATAGACGATCGAGCTAGCGATCGTAATCGAGAGTCCTAACCCGATGCCTTGCAAGATGGCTTTTGCACTCACAGTCACGGGCAATAAGTTGACTGAGCCAAGCTGCATCCAAAATTTGGAGACGAGCAGCAGCACAACGGCAGTTACGCCCATTGCGATCAGGACTTGAGTGCGGGTTAACGGCTCCATCTCTGGAGTCTCAGGGATTTGCTGTGCCACTAAAATTCTGGGGGTGAGGTTTATGAGGGCAGGTATCACACTATAGCTCAGGCTACTGAGTTGCAGATCCGATGACAACTCGGATATTAGAAGGTTCTAGTCATTCTTATTCCTAACGATCGTGAATTAAACTTGCAGAACCTTCGGCTAGGGGCTAATTGAGATGGCTGCAAAATCTTAGTTCTTGATTTTCAGCCATTTGGCTGAGGACAAGTCTTGTTTCAAGAGTATATATCTTCACTAATCTCATCAGGATGGTTGAGGAAGGATCGCGTCTGTTCGCACAAGATGCCAACCTAGTCAGGACAATACTCCTACTTCATCTCTTGAACGAGGATTAACCAGCTCATGATTTGTTTCACTAGAGTGGGTTGCCTTCAACGTTTCTTTCCATTGGCAATGGTTGTCGATCGCTTCAGAAGTCTTGAAATGCAACGCCATAACGCTTTAAGTCAGACAAATCTCACACTTGAAATTACGGAGTAGATAAGAATGCCACTCATTACACGCTGCATTGCAGAGTTTTTTGGCACGTTTTGGCTGGTCTTTGGTGGATGTGGCAGCGCCGTTTTAGCGGCTGCTTACACTGCCGATGCTGCAAAAATTAGTGAAAACACAGTCTTTCCGTTAGGAATCGGACTCGTGGGTGTCTCGCTGGCATTTGGGTTAAGTGTTTTAACCATGGCAACTGCGCTCGGTCACATTTCTGGCGCTCACCTCAACCCTGCGGTCTCGTTTGGGCTATTTGTCGCTAAGCGGTTTCGGGGCGGCGCAGATTTACTAGGTTATGTCGTGGCGCAAGTGTTGGGAGCGATCGCCGCCTCTGGTCTACTGTATTTAATCGCTAGTGGCAAACGAGGCTTTTCGTTATCTGGCTCAAATCCACTCGCGACGAATGGCTTTGACGCACATTCTCCAGGGGGCTATTCCCTTCTAGCGTGCTTAATTATTGAAGTCGTGCTGACGTTTTTCTTTTTGATGATTATTTTGGGTGCCACTGATCGCCGTGCTCCTCAGGGCATTGCTCCGATCGCGATCGGGTTAGCTTTAACGCTGATTCACCTGATCAGCATCCCGGTCACCAACACGTCGGTCAATCCTGCTCGGAGTTTAGGTCCTGCTATTTTTGCAGGAGGCGAGTTGCTCGGACAGGTTTGGCTATTTTGGGTCGCGCCAATTTTGGGAGCCGTGATTGCAGGGCTAGTTTATTCGGCTTTGTTTAGCGAAGCGACTGTGGCGGATGAAGAGAGAGTCAGAGAAACGGTTTGAAGATTTGAGACGGATTGGTTAGTTCGTCTCCATCTTCTGAGTATCTGAACGATCGCTTCCTCTTCTCACCGACGGTGAATTCTTAACGCATTTATCGAAGTGACGCAGTTTAATGTAATGTCTGTGGGGATTTGGAAGCGATCGAGATTCTGTATTGCCAAATCTAAATGAATTCACTAAATCAGTTAAACCCCTATGAAATTAAACTTTGGTTATGCCTTATTCACGATCGGGCTGGCGGTCGGCGCGAGTTGTACCAGTCCTGTCTTGACCCATGCTCAAACTGCTAGCCCAATCCGTGCTGACTGGGAGCCTCTTGCTTACGTCAACCCAAAAGCTCCGATTCGAGTGCAGTTTATAAACAACTCGGGTGAAGTGGTGGAGTATACGTTGGTGGGACACGCGAAGGGCAGAAAAGTCGCGCCTGGTAAGACTGATGAAATCAGAAAAATGCCGCTCCCGGTCTATTTAGAAATCAATCCCGTCCGCGATCGTACTTATGTGCGCTATGGCATTTCTGTAAATCAGCCGGAAAACTTGGTGAAGATTCGCATTCAACCTGCCAGTACACAGGGCGACCGGGCGTTTGAGATTGACAAAAAGGGCGCAATCTACGCCTATTAGCGCTCCTTCAAACTTTTCTAAGTAGGGAGGCACCATGATTTGTAGAATAGGTCAGCGATAGCGTAACCCATGCGGGTGTTGGGTTTCGTCCCTCAACCCAACCTACATCCATCTCACATTTAATTCCACTTACCTACTTACTCTTGGCTAGAGAATAGGTTTCAGCGTCCTGTAGGCAGAATGACTCAATCTGCCAGAAAATTCTATGCGTATCTTGCCTTTCTCCAGAACGATTTTCTTGATGACCTTGCTTCTACAGTCCTGTAGTGGGCGTTATCAAACTCCGATCTCGTTTCCTGGTTCGTCTCATGTTGCTCCACCAACAGTGCAAAAGTCTCCGATCGTCACCGCTTCCCAAACGCCGACTCAACCGATCGCTACCGTTTCACCCACTGCAACCGGAGAGGGGTTAGACCTCTGTGCCAAGATGAGCCAAGGAAATCGTCGCCTGGTTGCCTTTGAGACCGCAAGCTACTTTGTGAATGTCTGCCAAACAGGTTCTCAGGGACGCATCTTCTATCTGGGTCAAGAAAAAGCTAACTCCAATAGCAAGGCGGAGGTTACGGCTTCTATCGTGAAGCAGGGCTATCGAGCCATCAACGGCAACACGACCTATACAATAACTACGCAGTCTGGCGGCAAACTGACTGTGCTGCAAAACGGACAGCAGGTTCTTCAGGAAGCCGCGATCGGAACAATGATCACCGCCGAGCCTGGAATTCCTCCCCGTCCCACTCCGCCGCCTACCGATCTGCGACTAATTTGTTCGGGCGGCATCAACAAGCGGAATATGTATTTCACCGTCATCTACACCAAAGAGAGCGGTTTCACCACGTTTGAGCTGCGACAAAATGGCACCGATCGTCTCATATCGAAAGGCAGCGTCACGTTTAGTGGTCAAAATAATCAGGGGCAAACCATCTATCGAGGGTCAGCAAAAGATGCCGATGTGATCGTCGTAGGATTTGCACCCCATTACCAAAGACCCTTTAGTGAAATGTCGTTTGGCATTGATGGTCAATGGGGGCGAGGAACCTGTCGCTAAATGGATCTGCTCGATCAGTCATTGATTCTGTGAATTACTAGACCCTCACCCTTACGGTTCATCAACAAGGTTATGACCATTCGAGTTTACGGAATTCCGACCTGTGGCACTTGTAAGAAAGCGATTCAGTGGCTGCAAGCAAACGGCATTGACTATGAGTTCATCAATACCAAAGAGCATCCGCCCACTCGATCGATGATTGATGCCTGGGTGACGACGATCGGAAGTAAGCCGATGCGAAATACTTCTGGGCAGTCATACCGTGCGTTGGGAGACCAGAAAAAAACCTGGACAGACGTGCAATGGGTCGAGGCGTTTGCCCAAGATGCTATGTTGCTCAAGCGTCCACTCTTTGCTTGTAATGAAACTGCACTATTCGTTGGCTTTGCTCCGTCAGAAGCTCTGCTCACCAGTTTGGCTACAGTTCAAACGAGTGGTAGTGCTATTTAGGAAAGGACAGAGAATAGAGAATGAATCTAAGCCGAATAGCGGATAAAGCGCTTTTGCATAAAGCGGCATTTCTCTGTTTGGGTGAAATTGCTAATTCCTCTTTACTCTCAGAGAGAAAAGCGCGATTATTAAGACCAGAGCTATGAGGAACTACTGAGATCCTCGACGTATCTACTCTCAGGTGCAGATCAGTTTTGATATGGCATCAGGAATTTTACGACTCAGGCTGTTATTGACGGGCTGCCTTCTTTAAGGGATGAAAGCAGAGCGATCGCTCAGCCAATTTTATTCTCTAATCCCTAGCCCTTTAGTTAGACGCTCGTTCAGGTCTCGTCTGCTGCGATCTCACTCTGACCGTTGGCAGATCTACATCATTCACTAGAGAGAAAACAATGGAAAATTTAGCTTACCTTCATTTGGCGGTTGACTTTGAAGATTCCAGTCCACAACCCACGCTGCGATCGCTTAAAGAACTCGGCTTGAGCGTCCCCAACTCTGCTTGGATCGGCGTTGCTAGTCTAGCGATCGCGATTTCAGTTTT
>JBBRMC010000341.1:0-4757 GCA_038231055.1 Leptolyngbyales cyanobacterium | reverse complement strand
TTGCCGACATCACCCCTTTTGGCGCAAGAAACAGATTCGTCGCGGGTACGCGTCGTGGTCAATAGCGATCAAGATAGCGTTCAGGCAGACAATGGACTAACGTTGCGAGAAGCGATCGAGCTAGTCAACGGCACCTTATCCATCAATCGGCTCAGCGAGGCTGAAAAATCTCAAGTCTCGGCTGCAACGGGGGCGACTTCAGAAATTGCCTTTCAGCTTGCGACGGGACAAACGGTGATTCGAGTCTCTAAACTGCTGCCCGATTTAACCGTCCCGGTAGTGATCGACGGCACGACGCAGACGGGATATGCCGCTAACAGTCCCGCGATCGCTGAACTGCCGCTAGCTGCTCCGATCGTCGAACTCACGACTACTCAAGGCGTGTTTGTTTCGCGGGGGTTGTCGATCGTGTCAGATAATGTCACGATTCGCGGCTTAAGCATTTATGGCTTTACCGATGACCACGACGACACCGAACGAACGCCTCCGGCAGACATCTTTATCGCGCATCGTCTGCCCCCTCCCGATGTCAGCAAGCAAAAGGTTCCGGCAAACTTCGCGCCTTTCTACGGCGATGACATTCCGCCCAAAAACGTTCTGATCGAAAACAACTGGCTCGGAATTCGCCCAGATCAAAGCGTTCCTCCGACAACTTCAGCCTTTGGTGTGTCGGTGTTTAACAGCATAGGCACCACCATTCGACGTAACTGGATCGCTAATCATGATGGGAGTGCCGTGATTACGTCAGTTCGGGCAGATAACTTAGTCGTCACCGAAAACGCGATCGTCGGCAACGGCATTGCTGGAATGCCTGACGCGATTCGATTGGATGGCATCATCGACAAAGCTCAAGTCACCGGAAATCTGATTTGCGGCAACGATGGCGCGGGGGTTTATCTATTTAAGCCTCAAGGCGCAGCTCAGATTCGCGATAACCAGATCACCTATAACGGTCGGCGCTATCGGCGAGCCGCCGTTTATTTAATGGGCAATGATCATCAGGTAATCGGCAACACGATCGCTCACCAAGCTGGACCGGGCGTGGTCGTCGCGTCCTTTCCGCGCAGCAGTCGCAATCTGATCGAGAGCAATCGGTTCTCAGCCCTCGAAGGACTCAGCATCGATCTGGTGACTCAAGATAATGTCAGCGTTCACGACTATCAGCGCGGCGATGGCATCAATCCCAAACGCAACTCTCCTAATCGTCGCAAAGACACAGGCAACGCAGCGATTAACGCCCCCGAATTCAGCGCGAGAGAATTTACTCTGTCTGGGGCACCAACACAACTGTCAGGAAACGCTGATCCCGGATCACAGGTTCAGATCTATCGCGTGGTCGAAGGCAATAACGGGGCATTAAATGAGCCGATCGCCCTAGCGCAAACCGATAGTCGAGGGCAGTTCACCTTCTCAGGCAGTGCCCTTAGACAAGGAGACCAAGTATCCGCGATCGCCACTGATCCAAAATACGGCACCTCCGAACCTGCGATTAGTGCCCTAATCAGAACCGCAGACAGCCCAACTACATCGATTCCTGCCCCGGCTGCCAAACCTCCAAGCTGCACCACTCCACCCATCGCTAAAAGTCCTCCGGTTCCAGTCGTGCCGCAGACGACCCCGATCGTGCTTAAAGTTCCTAAAAACGTTCACTTCGCCCTCGATCGAGACTCTATCAGCCCCACCAGTGCCAAAGTGTTGAATCGAGTTGCCCAAGTCCTCCTAAAAAACCCCAACATTATTGTGGAACTCCAAGGACACACCGACCCTCGCGCCAGTGACGCTTACAACCTAGATTTAGGCAAGCGACGGGCGATCTCGACGCGAAACTACCTGATTCGCAAAGGTATTGATCCAGCCCGAATGACCATCCGATCGTTGGGCGAGAAGCAGCGCATTTCTAACGGAGACACCCGCTTAGATTTTGCCCGCGATCGCCGCGTCGAACTCATCTATAAAGATGCCAGAAACATTGAAGTAGTTGTTCAGGAAGAAGACCTGCAACTAGAACCCGCAGGAGGTGCAAGGTAGTGAGAACATCGACTTCTATCAATTTAGCCAACCGTTTCTCTAAACTTTGGTGCTTATTAGCTGGCAGCACCTTGGCGGTCTTGCTTTGCCCTCCTCACCCGGTTAAAGCTCAAACCGTTCTCCCATCCTTTCCAGGACTCAACTTTCAAACTAGTGGACCGTCGCGCGACGCAGGAGTCGGTGACTGGTATACCACTAACCAAGCGGGCAAAACTGGGGGATATCAGAGTCATCGGTTTTTCGTCAACATCACCGAAGCTGACATCGCAGCGGCGAATGGCAGCCTCACTATCTCGATCATTGATGCGGGCAGCAACGGACCTCGCGATGAAGTAGACGGCGGATTGATCGGCACCGGGGGAGCGAACCCCGACCCAACGCGCTTTCAGCTTCTCGGTCCTACTGGAGCCATCATCAGCAGTCAGATCCCTCCTAATGGCACTCCTGCTGCTCCCTCAAATATCAGCTTTCCACCGATCACCATACCAGGGGTTTACACCATTACCAGTGAGACGGGCGCAAGTCCGATTTCGGGCGATGCGACCCCAAGCCTCAACGACGACGATAATGGCTTTCAAATCTCGATCCCAGGAGTCACTAATCTGCTGATTGGGCAACTCTTTGGCACCTTTCAGCAAGACACAGGCGGAGCCATTACCGTTCCATTTTACGCATTTGTTCCACCGAGTAGCACCAACCTGTTTCTTCGCAACTTTGACCTAGACAATGGTGGAACTGTGACTTATACCAGCCCAACGGGGGTGGTCACGGCTGGCACAAACTCAGATAATGCGGTTTGGAATAATGGCGGTGATCTCAATAATGGCGGTGACAGTATCCCTGTAGCGGGTCTGGCAAACACCGGGATTTGGACGATCACGCTGAATAACTACACCTCAAACAACCAAGCGCTGCTGCAAGCCAATCTTGGTACAGCACCGGGATTGCCGATTCCCTTGTTTGATAGACCGCCTACCAGAGCCGGAAACTTCACGATTACCCCTGATACGACGCGGGCAACCTCGATCGGGACAGCAGTTGATCATCCATTCACCGTCAGAAACAACTTCTTTACCTCCGATGTGGTCAACCTGGTGCCAACGGGTACGAACGGCAATTACACGGCGGTCTTACTTACTTCAGCCGGAAATCCGCTTCCTGACACGGATGGCAATGGAGTGCCCGACACCGGATTTCTTGCACCTGGGCAGACGGGTAACTTTATTCTGCGGGTGACTCCCAACCCAGGCGCACCGGCTCAGGATGTGACCCAAATTAATGGGACTTCGTTTCTAGATGCCCGCGTTCGGCAACAGTCAAATTCGCCGCCCCCGACTCCGCAGTCCGTCACCAAAACGACGACCATCACAAGCGGGAATCAAGGACCAGGGTTGCGTCTGGTTAAGCGAATTACCGATGTGACTCGCAATGGTGCGTCTATTGCTGGATTGGACTTCAATACCATTCAAGATGACCCCTCAACACTGGACGATAATGCCCCTGGATGGGCACAAATTCCGCTTCGAGGGCAAATCAGAATCACAGGAAATAGCCAAATTCGCACTGGAGATGAAGTGACCTACACGGTTTACTTCTTATCGGATGGGGGAACCCCTGCTTTTGGGACTAACCTGTGTGACCAGATTCCAACGGGCACTAGTTTGGTTGCTAACACCGCGCAGATTCAACTGAACAACACCGCCCCGACATCGGGAGGCACGCCGTTCTCGCCGTTAGCGCCTCTCCCTGCCGGAAATGCTTGTCAAAATCAGTCTAATCCCACTGGGTCTGTGATTTTTGGGCTGGGCGACCTTCCCAACACGGCGGGCAATAACTTTGGGCTGGTGCGCTTCCGCGTCAGAATCAACTGATGGTGAGGAGGGTGATGTCTCGATCGAGCCAGAATTTCTGGATGCGATTCTGAGGCATCACTCTTCGTCGGCTCTGCTCTCTGGCTCTTTGGTTAAGGCAGTGCGCGCCGATCGAGCTAGCTGTCTAATCTGCTCTAGGTCGGGCGGGGTCAATCCATTTTCTAAACTCAGCCAGAGCAAATATTCGATGTTTCCGGCAGGTCCGACGAGGGGCGACCAGATGAGTCCGCGATAGCTCCAGCCGAGCTGTTGGGCAGATTGCATGACTTGAAAGATGGCTCCTGCTTGATCTTTTGGGTCACGAACTACGCCTTTTTTGCCGATGCGATCGCGCCCGACTTCAAATTGGGGCTTGACGAGCAGCAACATCTCGCGAGGGGCTTGCAGCAGGTTCCACATGGCGGGCAGCACTTTTGCGAGGGAGATAAACGAGACATCGACTACGCCTAAATCGGGGTGAGGCTGACTGGGGTGATAGAGGTCTTCTGGGCTGAGGTTTCGCAGGTTTGTGCGTTCTCGCAAAATGACACGGGGATCTTGCCGAAGTTTCCAGGCGACTTGCCCATAGCCGACATCGATTCCATAAACCAGTTTTGCGCCTGCTTGCAGTAGACAGTCTGTAAAGCCTCCGGTTGAGATGCCGCCATCGAGACAGATGCGATCGCTGACCTCAATCTCAAAGAGTTGCAGGGCTTTGATCAGTTTTTCGCCCCCACGGGAGACATAGGGCGATTTTTGTTTGATTTGAATCTCGGCGCTGATGTTGACTTCGGTGCCGGGTTTGTCGATGAGTTGGCGATCGACCATGACTTCTCCGGCTTGAATCAGGCGTTGTGCCTGTTGGCGAGAGTCACAGAG
>JBBRMC010000340.1:0-4775 GCA_038231055.1 Leptolyngbyales cyanobacterium | reverse complement strand
CGCAGCAGAGGAGGAGCAACAAACGTCGTCAGAATTACCATCACGACGATCGCCGCTTGCAATGAATCGGGCAACACGCCGCTAGCGGCACCAATGGCAGCAAACACCAGCCCGACTTCGCCTCGCGGAATCATGCCGATACCGATCGCCCATCGATTGAGCGGTGATTGCCCGACTAACGTGAAGCCAGTCACCACCTTACCCACGATCGCCACCACGACCAAAAACGCCGCCATGATCAGCCCTTCTCGATTCTCTGGCACAAATGGGTTGAGGACGCTGATATCCGTTTTGGCACCGACCACCACAAAAAAGATGGGTACTAACATATCGGCGATCGGGACTACTTGGTCTTTGAGTTCTTTGCGTTTTTCGGTTTCTGCC
The DNA here is from genome assembly GCA_038231055.1 of Leptolyngbyales cyanobacterium. GTDB lineage: Bacteria > Cyanobacteriota > Cyanobacteriia > Leptolyngbyales > Leptolyngbyaceae > Phormidesmis_A. Next base: position 4,391 of record JBBRMC010000340.1, on the reverse strand, counting down.
AAAATCAGTCCGGCGGCAAAAGCTCCCAAAATCGCCTCTAGCTGAATCACGGCAGCTACATAAGAAAGCAGAAAGGCGAAAATCAATGCCGTGATGAGCACTTGCCCTCTCGTTCTCAACCCATTCACAACCGTGACAAAAAACGGATTGAGTAGCCGTCCTAGCCAAATTGAGCCAAATAAAAAGACCCCTGCACTGATCACCAGATAAATAACATTACCAATCTGCACTTCGCCTGTTTTTGCCAGCCCTGCGACCACTGCCAGCACAATAATGCCTAACACATCGTCAAGCACGGCTGCACCCACGATGATTTGTCCTTCTTTGGATGCAAGTTGCTGGATTTCTGCTAAAACTCTGGCTGTGATGCCGATACTCGTTGCGGTCAGAGCAGCCCCGGCAAAAATTGCGGGAATAGCAGGCACGTTAAAGAGCAGCATTAGCCCCGTCGTGCCGAGGGCAAACGGAGCGGCTACGCCGACCACTGCCACGATCGCAGCTTGTGGACCGACACGAATCAGCTCTTTAAGATCGGACTCTAGACCAATCTCAAACAGCAAAATCACCACTCCAATTTCTGCCAGAACTGAAATCACTTCGCTCTGGGATTGAAAGATGGCTGTGAGTCCTGCGGGACTTGAATGAGCGCTCATCTGAATCATTTGCATCATCAGAGAGCTGCTAGCATCGACTCCACTCGTTGGAAATACCAGCAGATGCAGCGCCGAGACACCGACCACAACGCCTCCGACTAATTCGCCCAAAACGGGGGGCAAATCAATTCGGGCACACAGTTCGCCGCCCAGCTTGCTAGCAAAATAAACAATCACTAGACTCAGCAAAACGCTGGCTAGCACGATCGAGCTATTTTCTGATTCAGTCGCTGCTGCTAAGAGAGGCGCAGTCTTGCTAATGGTGAAGTGAGTCCCGTTTAAAGCGTTTAGCCAGGGAAGAGAATCAATCATGTATCACGCCCGATTCATCGCTTCTATAGTACTCATTTCTTTACATTTTTGGGTCTAGATAAAAACGCGGTGGTGCAGCGAGGGCATCTGGCGACGGACTTGTTCTAACCGGGCAGGTTCGATCGCGGCGATCGCCACGCCTGGATCGTCTCCAGCGTCGGCTAAAATGACACCCCACGGGTCGATAATCATGGCGTGCCCGTGAGATTGTCGAATCGAGTTGTGTCGTCCAGTCTGAGCAGGGGCAATCACATAACAGGTGTTTTCGATCGCTCTGGCTTGCAGCAACACTTGCCAGTGATCTTTCCCGGTGTAAGCAGTAAAGGCGGCTGGGACAAACAGCACCTCGGCACCCATCTGCGACAGTTGGCGATAAAGCTCTGGAAACCGCACGTCATAGCAGACCGAGATGCCTATGTTGCCTAAATCTTTCGACGGGTAAATGGGAGGAATTCGCAGCCCTGCCACCACTGTCTGAGACTCATGATAGGTGTTGCCATCGGGCAGATTTACGTCAAACAAGTGGACTTTCTCATAACGCGCCACTTCTTGCCCACTCGGATCTACGAGTAGCGCCGTGTTATAAACCTTGCCTCCCTCGACCGGAACCGGAAAGCCACCGCCTAAAATCGACACCTGAAAGCGTTGAGCCATCGTTTTGATAAACTTCTCGCTTTCTTGAGCGATCGTCTCTGATTGGGCGAGTTTTTCGTCTTCGTCTCCTAAAAATGAGAAGTTTTCTGGTAAGCCGACTAGCTCTGCGCCTCGGTGCACTGCCAAGTCGATCAGTTCTTCTGCCTGAGCCAGATTTTTAGACAAGTCAGGCAGACTATTCATTTGAATTGCGGCAGCCAGGTAAGACTTCATGGGTTTAGCTTAAAGTTGCGAGGAGTCCAATAATAGAGTTCTGAGGGTGAAGCAAACTAGCTGAAGCTTCAGAAAGCGTTTCAGATGGCTGCACGTCAGAACGACTGTCAGAAGGTAGATGTTGATTGTGCCATCTCCGACTGATCACTAGTTTAAAGCCAGTCGAAACCCAATTGATCGCGAACTTAACTCATGCCAGCAATGAAACGTGAGCACAGGCAACTCGCCAACCGTCAGGAGTCTTGATCCAGGTTTGGCTTTGCCGACCGATCAACCCAGAGCCTTTACGCTGAAACTCAGTGTTTGCGGTCGCAAAGTCTTCTCCATAGGTGGTGATCACCGTGTTGCGGAGGATGCGATCGAGGTTTAGCGGAGACCGAGCATCGCGAAAAGCAGCGATCGCGTCATACCCATATAAGTTTTCAGTCACCCCATAGCGAATCGTGTGGGGACTGTTTAAAAAAGACTCGTGTAGCGTCTTGACATCGTTGCCAACCAAGGCGGCTTCATAGTCCTCAAAGGCGGCGGTCACGTCTGCCAAAACGTCAGGAAGATTGATTTGCATGGTCTTTATCAAAATAAATTTGTTGGTCGCGTTGTCAGTCAAGTCAACGTGACGCAATGGGCAACTAATTTGCCCTCATCCCAACCCTTCTCCCCAGGGAGAAGGACGTTCAGAGGCTGTCCGGTTCCCTCTCCTTGGGGAGAGGGCTAGGGTGAGGGCGATCTTTTCAAGCGTTTGGGAAGAGTCGCACATCGCGTAACGTCATATCAGAGACAGTTTTGCGCTCATTAGGGATGGAGTCAGTGATCAAAATTCTTCCCAGTCATCCTTTTTGCGTAGTCTGCTGTGCAGATTTCAGATTATCTCGAATTGCTTAGGGTGGTTGTATAGGGAGACATAGTTTTTCAGCCTATCTATTTATAAATGCAGCTTAATGTTGAATCGCAGATTCTAGAAGATGAGATCGAGACTGTAATATCTGCTGAGGTGCCGAGCGACCCGATAGAGTCGGCTGAAGCGGTTGGCTTAAGATACGTCACGGATGATATTCCGGGTATTGAACGCAAGCGATCGGGCAAAAAAACCTTTACCTATGTTGGGGTTGATGGCAAGACGATTCGCAATGCTGAAGAAATTCGTCGCATTGAGTCGCTAGCGATTCCTCCTGCCTATCACCATGTCTGGATTTGCCCGTTTGCCAATGGTCACTTGCAAGCTACGGGACGCGACGCAAAAGGACGCAAACAATATCGTTATCATCCGTTGTGGCGCTCAATTCGCGATCAAACAAAATTTACGCGCATGATTGCTTTTAGCCAATCGTTGCCCGATATTCGCAGACGGCTCGATCACGATTTGTCTTTGTCAGGGCTGCCTAAACAGAAAGTGTTAGCCGCGATCGTCAAACTGATGGAGCTAACTCGCATTCGCGTCGGCAATGAAGAATATGCCAAAACCAATCACTCCTACGGCATGACGACCTTGCAGGATGATCATGTGCAGGTTTCTGGGTCTAAGATTCAGTTTCAGTTTCGCGGCAAGAGTGGCGTTGACCACGAGATTGAGGTGCGCGATCGTCGTCTCGCGAAAATTGTCAAACGTTGTCAAGACATTCCGGGTCAAGAGTTGTTTCAATATCTGGGTGAAGACGGGCAGCCGCAAGATGTCAGCTCGACCGATGTCAATCATTATCTGAGAGAAATCACAGGTCAAGACTTCACCGCAAAAGACTTTCGCACTTGGGCAGGAACCGTTTTAGCAGCATCTCATTTGGTTGAGATTGGAGTTTTCACCTCCCAAACAGCCGCTAAGAAAAACATTACACAGGCACTTAAGACCGTCGCTTCCCACCTAGGCAACCGTCCGGCAACCTGTCGAAAATATTATGTGCATCCTGTCATTTTGGAGGCGTATATGGATGCGTCCCTGCATGAGGTGATGCAGCAATTTATGGATGTGGTAGCAGAAGACGATTATGCGCTGCGATCGGAAGAGTTAGCCGTGATTGCTCTGATAGAACGGAGTTCGTGAACTACCGTTTAGCGGCGATCGCAACTCCCACTCCCGTCAACAAAATCATGGCTCCGATCAGAACTTGCATTTCGGGCACCTCTCCAAACATCACAAATGCCAACCCGCTCGATGCCACTGGCTCAAATAGAGTGAGCAGCGTCACGAGCGTCGGCGACACCCAACAAACTGCCCAATTCAGACTGGTGTGACCGATGAGTTGAGGCACGATCGCCATCAGCACCATCCACCCATAAGTGAGCGGAGAGTAGCCCGTGTAAGGGGTTCCAGCGATCAGGGGCAACGGCAACAGCACCACGGCGGCGACACCGTAAGCGATTGTGCTATGACTGCCTACGCCTAAATTCTGTCGCTGTGCCTCTCGTCCTAATAATAGATAAAGACTGGCTGTCCAAGCTCCGATCAGCGCTAGTCCGTTTCCCAAAAGGGGATTTGCTTCTGTGGAGTCGCCTGTTTCCCATCCGATCGTGGCTCCTCCAATCGACGCGATCAGGATACCTACCCTCATGATGCGACTAGGCTTT
>JBBRMC010000339.1:0-4778 GCA_038231055.1 Leptolyngbyales cyanobacterium | reverse complement strand
TTCGATCGCTTTGTGCTGCAATACAGAATGAGTAGGCTAAATATCACTATCCCAGTGATGTATTTGAGTAATTCAGGAATCGCTGGACTTGGAGAGAAAAAGCCTTCGATCGTGCCTGCAATTACTAGCATTGGCACGACTCCATAGACAAGTTGGGCGGCTTGCAAGCCATAAAATTTGAGGGCATCTGTACGGCGAAATCTTCCAGGAAACAGAATTCCTCTCGCAATTAATAACCCTGCCGCACCGGCTATAAAAATGGCAGGAAGCTCTAAAGAACCGTGGGGAAACACAAATGCCCAAAATGGAACCGCTAAATTATTTTGACCGACGAGAGTTCCGATCGTGCCAATCATTAAACCGTTAAAGAATAGGAGAAACACCGTCAAAATTCCTAGGGTCATGCCACCCGCGATCGCGCGAAATGACACCGCCAAATTGTTGATCATAATTTGACTTGACGCGACAGGTTCGGTTCCTAAAATAGAACCCATCCAGAGTTTGTGGTCATCGCGCACCATGCGAATCATTGAATCGGGCACAAACAGCGCCATAAACGAGGGATCGCGCCACGAAAACCACCAGCCAATCAAACCACCGAGCAAAAACAGTCCGGTGGAGATAGAAATATAGACCCAGGTTTGCTGCACTGCTGCCGGAAAACCCCAGCGATAGAAGTCGAGCACCGATCGCCATTCTTGCCGCCGCGAACCCTGATAAACCTGGGTATAACCGCGAGCTGTTAGCTGCTGCAAATCATGTACCAGAGTGTTGCCCACCGCAAGTTGATGGGTGCGGGCGCGGGCTAAATCAGCAGACACCGATCGATAGAGACTTGCGAGTTGTCTAATCTCATCGGTTTGCAGCGATCGCAGTCCCCGCTTTTCAATTTGGGTTAACAATGCGTCTAACCGCTTCCAATCGAGTTCTCGTCTCGCGATCCAACGTTTAACATTCATAAAATTTTTCGGACACTCGGTGATGGGTCGCTTAAGATAGCGTCAACTCTATATCATCCTTTAGCTGGATGCTAGTTATGTCAAATCTTAGCCCCGCCAGCCCGATCAGTCCTCTTAGTGTTGGCAACGTCATTAACGCAGGCGTGCGAATTTATCGTTCTCATCTAAAGGAATATTTCACGCTGTCCCTAAGAGCCTCGCTGTGGAGCATCGTTCCCGTTTATGGATGGGCAAAGTCGGCGGAGATTGCAGGCGCGATCGGTCGGCTTGCCTATAGTGAACTGATTAACCAACCTGAAACCGTAGCTGATGCCCGGAATCATACCAGCCCTCGCCTCTGGCAATTTTTTGTCACGAGCCTGTTAGTAGGTCTGATTTTTTTTGGCTTGGTCATGGGAGCAGTGATTGGAGTCTCATTTATCGCTGGCGTTGGTGCAGTCGCGGCTTCAGTCAGTCCGCCTTTATGGATTGTTGCTGTGATCTTAGGAATTGTTGCCTTGATTGCAGCGTTCATCGTTCTGCTTAGATTTAGTTCGCGCCTGCTTGTTTATGATTTGCCCTTGGCGATCGAAACTAACATTGATGGCACCACTTCAATTAGCCGCAGTTGGAGCTTGACGAAAGGATCAGTCGGACGAATTCAATGGATTCTGTTCGTTGCGTTCTTAATTACAGTACTGGTCTATGTGCCTGCCATTGCGCTCTTTGGAGCTATAGCCACTCTAACGAGCAGAAATGAAGCGCCTGAATTGCTGGTACTTTTAAGAATCATTGATCTTGCTGTCAGAATTGTGCTGACTGCATCGATCATGCCCTACTGGCAGGTGATTAAAGCGGTAATCTATTATGATCTGCGCGCTCGTCGTGAAGGTCTGGGCTTGCAATTGCGCGATCGTTAATCTCCCTTATGCGTTTCTTTAATCAAGTCAAAGTTCAAACCCCTGAAAGCGTCGAGCTAGAATTTACGCTGGCAGGAATTGGCAATCGCACCTTAGCCCTGTTGATTGATTACCTCATTTGGGGTTGCATCTTGCTGGTGGTTCTGGTCGTGTGGGGCGTTGTGGCGATTCAACTGCCCAACTACATTCGATCGAAAGATTTAGAACTCTGGCTAACGGCAATTTCGATGGTGATTGCTTTCGCAATTTACGTGGGCTATTTTGTCTTTTTTGAGACCCTTTGGCGAGGGCAAACTCCCGGTAAACGCTACGCTAAGATTCGCGTGATTCGCGACGATGGGCAGCCCGCCGGACTCTCGCAAGCGCTGTTACGATCGCTGCTTCGCCCGCTTGATGATGTTCTATTCATCGGCGTTTTACTCATCATTTTGGGCAATCGAGAAAAGCGGTTGGGCGATTGGGCAGCCGGAACGCTTGTGATTCAGAATGAACGCCCGATCGTGTCGGCAACCTTTCAAACCTCAGAGCCAGCAAAATCCCTTGCCGTTGAGATATCAAAAACGGCTGACATGAGTCAACTGTTGCCCGATGATTTCGCGACAATTCGAGACTATTTGCAGCGACGATCGCTGATGGAAACCAAAGCTCGATCGGATGTGAGCTTGCAATTAGCTCGTCAAACCAGGCAGTTAATTGGGTTACAAGATCTGCCGTTTCAGATGACTCCAGATTTATTTCTGGAAGCTGTCTATCTTGCCTACCAGCATCAATAGCTTATTCTGCAACGCCACCGCTAGGCAGAATTGTTCGACACAACGTTACGTCACTTAAATCAAGATTTTGCGGAATCACATTCATTAACGATTCCCATCTCAGATTTGCCCGATTTAGCTAGATTTAAGTATTAAACTTATAGGTGATTTTGAATACAATCATGGTTATAAGCTGGGTAGGCTGTTGCGTTGGTCTTATAACCATCTCTCACAGCCATTGACCTATTCGTTCACGCACCCAAAACTCACAATAAAATGCTAAAAACACAATTGAAGGAACGATCAAACAGCCCACTAAGAAATTGTTTGCAACAACCGATAGATCCACGTTGAAATAATCTCTTGCCAAAATTACAAAATCATTATCGATCACACCACCGATTCCGCCTTCATACATTGCTCGATAGTCGAGATCATGGGTCAGATTCCAGGCAAACTGCACATCCGCAAATAGCGTGAAGAATCCCAACATACTATAAATAGAGCGATCGCCTGAAGAACGGCAGAAGTATCCGCTAATCGACAAATATAAGCAGACCACGATCGCGATTAATTCCATGCCGTGACCCATAAATGTCGAAAGCATTAAGTTTGTGGAGGTTGATAGACAAATACTATAAATGCTAGTGAATACTCCCAGCAACACTAGAATAAATCGAGAGTGACGACAGCAGTAAGCAAGAAAAGCAATCGCTAAATAAACGAGACAAATAACAAAGATCGATTGGTCAAAGACCAGCGTTACGCCTCCGCCATAGGCAAGATTAACCGTTGGAATAGCAGGACGACCAAACAACCAGTGAGTGACGGCGTGTCCAATTTCGTGTACTAGAATTAGAAACCCGTGAAATATGACTCTCAATGGGCTGATGAGCGTCAGTCCGATTGCTAAAATGAGTCCCGTCAGTAATGCGCTTAACCCTTTTGAGTCGATCGCTCTGCCTCGCGATCGAGAACGACTCACAGAAATTTGAGGGTGATCAGTCAAAGGAGTGACTAATGCAGAAGCGTTCAAAATAAATGTTTCAGTCCAAACGGATCGATTGACTCCGCTCACTCGCGCCATGATCTGAACGGATTGAATATGGTCGCTCTGAATCTCTTGTAGCTTTTCTTGAATTAGAGCGATCGTGGTTTCAGCATTTGGCACCTCGTCAGCTTCTAGCAAAATTCGTAGACAGGTTGATTGCAGACTGATTTTCACGGTAATGGCTCGATCGACCAATGTCTGATTGAGTACGGCTAAAATTGCCTGTATCTCGCCCTCTTTAGCTGATTTCAACTCCCGTTCAGTCATGGTATCAATAGTAAGTTCTGACGTTAGAATTCCCCCCTATCTCAGCTTATTGACTCATCAGGAAGGTTATATATTCAGTTAATAATCGTGCAGTAATCTTCATCTAAAAATTGCCTGAACGGTTAACCGTGGAAAGACTTTGTTTAAAGTTAAATGTCGAACGTTGTTGTTTTGATACATTTTTTAGAGTCTTCTAAGACAGCTTATATGATGAAGTCGTCAGACCACTACCAGCACTTCAACTCAGGGTGGATGTGCCTTTGCTAGACAAAGATCACCCAGATGGGTACTATCAATATCGGTCAAATACTTGAGAATTAGTTGTATCACAAATTACTCACTGCGATCGTGATCACTCAACCTACTACTTAACCACCTTTCCCAAAATCAACACTTGGGTACAAGAGTGATTTATCAATCAGCGAGCCGATGCTGATTGAGTCTCAGGTGAAAAACTCATGGCAAACCTGCAATCTATTCATGCCGTTGGTGAATCGCTGCGGAACTATCTGCGGAATACCTATCCGTCTAGTGCATTCGCTGGGTTACCAACGTTTGATATTCAGCTACTCTCTAGCGGTGAATTAGCCACCCTAGACGAGCCAACTAACACGCTGTCACTATTTCTGCATCGCGTCACCGTAAACGAGCATCTGCGAAGGAGCAGACCCAACAACTCAACTCAACTTGGAGTGCCTTTATCAGTCGATTTGCACTATCTCATGACTGTCTGGGCAGACAGCGCTCTGGCAGAACATTTGGTTTTGGCATGGGCAATGCGGCAATTTCACACGCGCTCAATTTTAGATGCGTCGTCTCTATCTCCAGAAGCGGGATGGCAACCTGAAGA
>JBBRMC010000338.1:0-4785 GCA_038231055.1 Leptolyngbyales cyanobacterium | reverse complement strand
GGTGTCCCGCCTGTGAATGGAATTCCGGGCTAGCCTTGCGAAGTCCCTTGAAAGGGACTGAATTGCCTCAATCCCTCGTTCAGTCCCTTGAGCTACCGTGTACACACAAGTTGATCCGATCCGTCATTGCCAAAACCTTTCGCCCCCTAAATCCCCCATTCTGGTGGACTTTGAGATGAAACGAGGTTTTAGAGGTCAAGCCATTTACCTTGTTCAAAGTCCCCCATTTTGGGGGATTTAGGGGGCATAAGCCGACTCAAACGAAGCGACGAGGACTTGTGTGTACACGGTAGGTCCCTTGAGGGGGCTTCACACCGTTAGACGGTGATTTTCAATCACAGGTGAATGCTAGCCACGAGGGAGTTCTAAGCGGGTGCAAGATTTCAGTTAACTCTTTTAACGTCACCAGTATCTAATCTTGCATAGGTGCATAGGTCTTATTACTAGATCTATAAACTCTGATAACAATAGATCGTCCTAATGACCGATGATAAGTCTCTTTATCAAAATTACACTCGTTGCGGTAAATAGACGTTTAAAGACTTGAGGGTTTATAACTTCTTGCCATGCTTTAAACTTACTTAAACCTCATTTTTCTTTAACGACAAGTCATTATTCAAATATTGGCTCCGAGACTATTGTTTTTACTCAGGGTGCGGTCATGAAGGTTGCTCTTGTCCATGACTATTTGACGCAACGGGGTGGAGCAGAGCGAGTATTTGAGTTGCTCTGCAAACATTACCCCGATGCAGATGTTTTCACTTCTCTTTATGAACCGCAGCATTCGATCAATCTAGGCGATCGTCAGGTTCATACCACTTACTTGCAGAAACTTCCTCATGCAGCTAAATATTTCAAACTGTTAGCGCCTTTGTATTATTCAGCGTTTCGCGCTCTTGATTTGAGTGATTATGATTTGATCATCAGCAGCAGCACAACCTTTGCAAAAGGAGTCAAAAAACGTCCTGACGCAAAGCACATTTGCTTTTGTCATAATGTCACTCGCTTTTTGTGGGATACCAAAACTTATTTGCGAGAATACAGTGCCTATCAACGGTTTTATCCCTTAATCGAGACGATGTTTCAGCAAATGCGAAAGGCAGATTTGGCGTTTTCGCAGGAGCCAGATTTATATATTGCAAACTCTAGCGTTGTGGCACGTCGAATTGAGGAGACGTATAAAAAACCAGCTTTGGTGATTAATTATCCGATCGACAGTGACCAATTCACGTTTTCAGACCAAAAAGAAGACTTCTATCTAGCATCGGCTCGATTGCTTGGCTATAAACGCATTGATGTGATTGTCGAAGCGTTTAACTGGCTGGGATGGAACCTCAGAATTATGGGAGACGGACCTGAACGGGAAAATTTGCAGGCTCGTGCTCTAGACAACATTCAATTTTTAGGTCACGTCAGCGATGCTGAGCGTAAACGTCTCTTATCAAAGTCTCAAGCGGTGGTGGTCACTGCTCTCGAAGATTATGGATTAGTTCCGATCGAGGCAAACGCCAGTGGCACGCCCGTCATTGCCTATGGTGCAGGAGGAGTGTTAGACACTCAAGTTCCCGGCAAAACCGGAGTTTTCTTTAAATCACAAACGCCAGAAGCCCTACATACCGCCTTGCTCAACGCAAGCAAGATATCTTGGGACTACAGCACCATTCGTCACCATGCCCTCAGTCGTTTTTCAGAAAGTGTCTTTTTTGACTCAGTTGATCAAGTGGTTGAAGAGGTCTGTCTGGCATAGCAGTAATGAGGTTGAAAGACTCAATATCTATTCAGTTAAGGAGTTCCTATCGTGGCTGAGAGCAATCTAAATTTAATCGCGGCTGCCGATCCCGATCCGGGGTATGGACAACTGCTGTCGGTGCTGATGCGGCGACGCTTGTGGCTGATCGGTGGACTAGGGCTATCGCTATTGGCAGCAACGGCGTTAACGTTGTTTTCTAAACCGACCTATCGTAGCTCAATGCAACTGATGAGCGAGTCTAATTATCGCAGTCGCAAAACCGATGCGACCGCCAACACTCCATCTTTTGCAGACTCAAACGTTGAGATCGACAACGCTACTCAGCTAAATTTGATGCGATCGTCACAACTTTTGCAACGAGCAGTGGATCAGTTGAAAACCATCGATCCCGACTTAGAAGTCACTGACCTGCAAAAAGGACTCACCGTCAGCCAAGTCATGGAGCAGCGGGGCAACGACAAGATCAATACCAGCATTTTTGATATTGCTTATGTTGATCACGATCGCCAAAAAACTCAAGCCATTTTGCAAGCGCTTCAGCAGGTTTATCAGCAATATAATCTTGAGCAGCAAAATTTAAGATTGACCAAGGGCTTAAGGTTTATTGATGAACAGATTCCAAAAGTTGAGGCACGAGTCAATCAAGCAGAAGCCGCACTAGAGCGATTTCGTAAAACTCAAGATTTGATTGATCCCGAACTTCAATCAAAATCAATGGTCGATTCTCTGGCGGCAGTGCAGAGAGATCAGAGAGCAAATCGAGCTGAGTTGCAAGACTTGCAGGCTCGCTATGGAGCGCTTCAGCAGCAGTTAGGACGATCGCCTCAACAAGCCACGATCGCGGCTCGGCTCAGCCAATCGCCTCGCTATCAACAATTGCTTAACGAGATTCAAAAGACTGAGGTGGCAACCGTTCAGCAGAAATTGCGGTTTAAAAAGGGTCCCTTCATCGATCAGCTTACCGAACAGCGACAGAGACAACAAGCCCTTTTGCAGCAAGAAGTGCAGCGTATTTTAGGCGCACAAGCAGGTGCGATTTCTCAGTCGGGTGATAGTTTGATCTCGATCGGGCAACTTGGAGACAATGATCTCAGATTTGCCAGTTCCCTAGTAGAGTCTCAAGTCAATTTAGTGGCGGCTCAAGCGCGCGATCGCAGTCTCACCAATAATGAATTACAACTCCGAGCTGAGCTAAAGCGATTTCCCACGTTGCTGGCTGAATACAATCGCCTTCAGCCCAATGTGCAGGTGAATCGTGACACCCTACAGCAACTTCTTAAAGCAAGGCAGGATCTAGGGTTAGAAATTGCCCGTGGAGGGTTTGATTGGCAGGTGGTTGAGCAGCCAAAAATCGGGCGGCAAACGGGTCCAAGCTGGCTCCGAAATCTGTTATTGGGAGCCGTCGGTGGCTTGATGGTGGGCGGGGTTGCAGCCTTCTTGCGAGAGTCTGCTGATGATGCCGTTCGCACCTCTGAAGATTTCAGAAAGCAAGTTCCGCTACCGTTGTTGGGCATGGTGCCCGATGTGGGATCAGGGGATGTCAATCCCCGATCGATGCTGCCCTTTCAGAGAACTGAAGCTCTGGCTCCTTCAATGATTCAAGTGATTCACTGGGCACCCTTTCGAGAGTCGTTGGATTTAATTTATAAAAATATTCAACTATTGACGGCGGCGAACCCTCTGCGATCGCTGGTGGTTACTTCTGCGTTAGCTGGAGAAGGAAAATCGACGATCGCCCTGGGGCTAGCCATTAGTGCGGCGCGGCTGCATCAGAGAGTGTTGATCATTGACGCGGATCTGCGTCGTCCTGGGCTGCACAAACAGCTTGACTTGCCTAACGAGCAGGGATTGTCTAATCTGTTGTCGAGCGATCGAATGCACACTCAAAGCGCCATTCAGTCAGCAGACACTTATAGCGATCTGTCGATCTCAGTATTGACAGCGGGTTCAGCTCCCAGTGATCCTGTTAAGTTGCTCAGCTCTCGGCGAATGAAGGAACTGATGGCGGTGTTTGAGCAAACCTATGATCTCGTGATTGTGGATGTGCCCCCAGTGTTAGGACTTGTTGATGCAATGCTGGCAGCCTCGTTTTGTGACGGAACGTTGATGGTGGGCAAAATTGGGCAAGTGACACGCCAAGAGGTGACTCAAGCCGTGACTGCGATGAATCGGTTGAATCTAGTTGGCATGATCGCAAACGGAGCGACCCTTCCCAGCAACCAATATTACCGGAGTGGGGCAGTTTCTTAAAGACATCTCAAATGATTAAAAAGTGCTCCAGATTTAGAGGGCTTTATTAGTGCAATTAAGCACCCAAAACCTGCCAAAAAGAAACGATCGTAAATTTAATATCTATCGAATGGTAGGCGAAATTTTCACAAAGCTATTACTGGATTGATGAATCTCGATAAAATTCCTGGTGATAGATTTATATGTCTGATCACTTCTCATAGGATGAAAGATCAAGACTATGAACGTTTGAAATTCCACTTCAAAAGTGTATTGAAAAATGCCATTACATAGGAGCACAATGTTAGGGTTCTAAGAAAGCTATCTGAGATCTTGCACCTGATTGAAACTCCCTCATTTCTCCATTCACCCGCCTGTGATTGAAAATCACCGTCTAACGGTGCGAAGTCCCTTGAAGGGACTGGAAGAGAGGTTAAGGCATTCAGTCCATTTCAATGGACTTCGCAAGGCTAGCCCGGAATTCTATTCACGGGCGGGACAGAACCGCAGCGAAAAGACTGGTGCAAGATCTCAATTATCCCCGTTTACACAAAGATTACTTTTTTGTTCTGATCCGCGAGCAGTCCGTGCTATCAGCTTTTCAATCGATGATCTGTATATTTCAATACTCAAAAAATAGTCTTCCCCTTATTTTCTTCTGTGCTTTAAGGTCTATTAACAATGACCCATGTGAGATATCACGTCTAAACGTGAAATAAAAATTACGGATCTAACCTCGTGCAGATTCTTTTTCTCGCTCAATCATTAATGTTAAAGTCACTCAATGCTTCAAATAGGTAATGCAT
>JBBRMC010000337.1:0-4798 GCA_038231055.1 Leptolyngbyales cyanobacterium | reverse complement strand
GCTTTCCAAGACTATCTATTAAACTACAAAAAAAGAAGCACGAACTTTGCACTTCCTTTGCTGTTACGCAGAACTTGAAGAGGAACTTGTTTTCTCAAGTGGGGGGTTTATTGAAATATTCGGTCGTCATCAAACCAGAGCGGCTAGAGCGACGGGTATAGTTCTTCATCATGTAGCTGAGATCTTCAGGATTGATTGACACTGACAAAGCATCACTCTGGCTAACCATGCCGCTTTCGTAGAGGTCAAAAAGCGCCTGATTGAGAGTTTGGGAACCATCTTTGCCCTCTTCCATCAACTGATAGATTTCGTCAATGCTGCCTTTTTGGAGATAGTCGCGGATGGTATCTGTGTTGAGCATGATTTCTAAAGCAGCAATCCGTCCTCCTTTCACCGTCGGGACTAATGCCTGACCGATCACTGCCCGCAATCCTTCTACGATTTGCAGACGGACAATATCTTGCTCTTCAGGCGAGTAGAAATTGAGCAATCGCTTAACAGCATTCACCGTTCCTTTAGTGTGTAAGGTGCCAAGGACTAAGTGCCCCGTGAGAGCAGCTCGGATGGCAGTATCAACGGTTTCTCGATCGCGCATCTCCCCGATCAGAATAATGTCTGGGTCTTGCCGCAGGGCTGCCCGCAGAGCTTCTTTAAACTCCTGGGTGTGCAACCCGACTTCTCGCTGCGTGATCAAACACTGATTGGAGGTGTGAACATATTCGATCGGGTCTTCGATCGTCACAATCTTGCGAGACAGCGAATCGTTGACGTGACGCAGCATTGCCGCCAAAGTCGTAGATTTGCCAGAGTTGACGGGTCCGGTGACTAATATCAAGCCTTGCCGTTCTTCTACCAGCCTGGTTAAGACATCAGGAAGCCCCATTTTGGCGATCGTGGGCACTTCCAACGAAATCAACCGTAGCACCATTACGCCGCCCATAATCGACTGAGCACAATTAACTCGACAGCGTACCAGTCCTTTATAAAAAATCGCAGTGTCTAGCTCCTGCCGTTTGCGAAACTGTTCTATCTGCTCTACTGATAAAACTTCTTCTAAAAACTCTTGAAACTTCTGGGGGGTCAGAATCCCATATTGCTCTTGAAGCCGAATGTGTCCCTCAATACGGTAGCGTGGAACCTCGCCAACTTGCAGATGAATGTCAGAAGCCCCTTTTTTGCAACCATCATCAACCATTGCCCGAATCGTGCCCTGCCGCTCTAACTCAACGGGCAGATCTAACACGATCGAGCTGAGGCTCATTGCCTGAACACCCTGTGTCGTCGGACCACAGTTGACTCGTGCTTGCATAAAGCCCGGAATCTGAGCACTCGTGTCAAGCTTTTGGGCTTCGCGGTAGTGTTTAAGTTGATCAGGGGTCAGCACCTCCTGCACATAGTGACTGAAGCGATCGGGCGTAAGAATTGGTAAATGGTCTTGCGAGATTAGCTTGCCGTGAACGCGATAAAACGGGGTACGACCAATCTGCAAATAGAGAGCAGTAGCACCTTGGTTATAAGCGTCCTGAATCAGCAACCGAACTGAGTTAGCTGCCTGGGGAGCAGGATTAGTAGAAACCTGAATCGCAGTCATGGCAAATCGCGTCAAGAGTGAGTAGAGAGTTTTAGCCGAGAAGCAAACCAGTGAAAAACTGAGACGTTAATTGCAGACACACTCAGGGAAGACTGACCAAGCTTAAAGAGGGATCTTTGTAGATTTTACGAGAAGATTGCTGAAATCTGCTAAATGATTGTTATTTAACTATCGAGTGAAGGCAGGTGACGATATCAATCCTTGAGTTGCTTTGCTTAAATAGGCAATTTGTCCGTAGCTGTAGACTAAATTTTCAAAGCATTGAGCCGGATCGGCTGCAAATTTGACTGATTTATAGAGTCCACGCAGTAGCCGCTCTCCGCCGCGTTGGAATTGCCCAAGCCCTGCTTCACCCGCAATTTGTTCTCGATAGCACTCGCTAATGCCTTGCCACCAGCCACGACTTAAGAACCAGCCGCGCCTGACTCGATCGGGCGAAACATGATGAGCGACCAGGGCATCGGGCAAATAGGCGACTTGCCACCCAGTTTGCAATGCCAGATTTGTCATGTGGAGTTCTTCGTTAGAAAGCAAATTTTTTCCGACGCGACCCAGATTTGGGTCAAACCCGCCAATCTGCTCCAAAAAAGTTCGACGAACGGAGTAGTTCAAGCCTCTAGGGGTGAGACCAGGGCGATCGATATACAGAACCGACGTGCCTAAGTCATAAGCTCCCAAGTTTCCGGCTAGCCCATCGGAGAGCCAGGATGGAGCTGTCGTTTCACCCTCCCAAATCAAGGTGATTTTACCGCCTGCGATCGCAAGTTTGTCATTGGTTTGATAAGCATTCCATAAGGTCTGTAACCAGCCAGGACTGGCGATCGCGTCATCATCTAAGTAAGCCAGAATACTACCTTTAGCGAATTTGGCTCCAGTATTGCGGGCAACAGATAGACCTGTCACTGGTTCATAAACATAGCTCAAGCGGGAGCCGCTCAAGCGGGCTTCTACAACTTCGCGGGTACGATCGCTAGAGGCATTGTCTACTACCACAACTTCAAAATCGGCAAACGTTTGGGAGAGCAGGCTGTCGATCGCGGCTCCCAAATAGTGATCTCGGTTGTGCGTGCAAATAACAGCAGACACCTCAAGGTCGGGCATAGTTTAGTTCCCAGGAAAGAATTTTCCTCTTATTTCTTGTCTACATCACAACACACCGCGACAAAATTAAGATCCGTAAAATCTGGGTAAAGTTAAGACGCGTCGCTGGTTCCCTGATCCTTAAGGTGGCTGTGCATGACGACGAGGGTTTGGGCGAGATGATTCAGACGCGTCTCTAAGTCTTGCTTGCGTCCTAAAAGCTGGCGGAGTTTTTGGTAACGGGCGATCGCGATGCTGAGGCTAGCAACCTGTTCAGGGGGACACGGATAAGACCAGAGTTGCCCGTCGGGGTTAAGACCGCAGAGCCGATAGCCAGTGCGCGGCGATTCACAAGCGATGGGCTGATCTTGAGTTGAGCAGATTTCTTCTACGTAGTCCATTAACCGATCGACTTCTGCGTGGCGCAGCACCGACGAGTCAACCTCCGGTTCACGAGAGTGAGATTCTAGCCACCCATCGACGATCGGTCCTTCTAAATACAAATCTTGAATTTGCTGCAAAATCTTGTGTAATTCAGCTTGCCAGCCCTCAGCAATGGTATGAATCTCGCTGAGCAGAGTAGTCGCTAAAGCCGGATTTGCACCATTGCGGTGACTGCTAAAACTAGGTGCCTTGAGTTTAGGCAAATTCGGAATTTTTGCCCCCGTCTCTTCAACCGGAAAGGGCGGGACAAAGGCTTTTACCCTTTGCTCTGAAGGCATCGCTGGAGCCGAATCAGCAGAGGGAGAGAGCCGCTTAATGGAGGGTGAATCAGGGGCGATCGTCACCGATTGAGGCGAAGCGATGGAAGACCTGACTTTTGCCGTCTTGGGATGCAAATCAAACGACACCGATTGGGTTGTTGCAGGTAAACCAGAATGAACCGGACTGTCGCCTGGAGTCGCTAATGCTCCGCTACGAGCGATTTGGTGCAGCGTCTCCTCAATTCGTCTCAGTTCTCTTTTCATAGTTGCCTCACACCACTTACAAGTAGTTCAGATGCTGAGTATCGCATCCCAAAACGTTTGCCACTGTGTAGTGGTTTATTGTAGCGGCGAAATCGCAGAAGGCGACTATTTTCTAAAAGTTTGACCCAGATTCTACAACTTTTCTTCTAGGGGCAGACAAAAATCTTGAACTCCAGTCTTTAGAACATAGAGGGCAACAGGCGTGACTAGCTTAGAGGGAATCTCGGTCTGTGCCGCGATCGCATCCACCACTGCCCCAGATAACCTATCTTCTAGACTTTCTTTTAAGTCAGCTTGGCAGAGAATGTGCCGCCAGCGTTTTGCCAACCCTTCGATCCAGCGATCGTTGGTATCGGGTTCTTGCCCCGATCGAATAGCGAGCGCGATGGCTGCGTCTTCTAAGTCGCCATCACAGTCTTCGATCACTCTCAGGGCATCTAAAGCGGCGGCATGGTCAGACAGATCGGCTCGAAATTGCTCAAGCTCTTGGGGCGTGATGATAATTCTCATGAAGCGTTGTGTGCCAGTTAGGGGGAATTCTATCACTCCTGTTCAAGATTCAGGTGGAGTTTGAGCGGGAAGGTCTAGCCGATCGCTAATTTCTTCTAGAGCGAAGCAAAGATCTGCGATCGTCGATTTCATCTCCGCAACATCGCCCCCCAACTGATCTAACCGAGTTTCCACAATTTTGAGGTCAGTGGTCTGATTGGTTTGCCAAAGAGAACATTTGAGAGCGGTCAGAATTTTCTCAACCGTCGAGAAATTTGGATCATAAGACGGATCATTTAAGATGCGGCTGATCTGCTGGGTATAGCCCAAAGCGCTGCCTCCATGTTCTCTCGCGATCTCGGCAGAGATTTTGCGAATGCTCATGCCCTGGGTTTTCATTAACTCACGAATCACATCCACCATTTGTTCTTGCATAAATGCGCCTACTTCTACTAGTCTTTTACCAAGAACTTGAATCAACTAAATGACCTTCACCTTGGGCGAGGGTCATTTTTTTTGCAGGGTGCAGGAGCCAGTCCAACGTCTTAAACCTGCTCTACAAAAAAGCAGTAGAACTGAGGTGCTCTACTGCTTTTAGGGGTCTAATCGTGAGTCACTATAACCCAACAAGTTCGCGAGACTCTAGACCTGTGAGTTGTTGGGCGATCGT
>JBBRMC010000336.1:0-4800 GCA_038231055.1 Leptolyngbyales cyanobacterium | reverse complement strand
CGCGCCCAGCCAATAAGGTCAGCAAAAAAAATGGTTCGGCACGGGCATCAGACGAGCTAATGGTGCTGCAAGAAGCAGATATTATCAAGACGGTGAAAGCCCGCCTAGACGGTAATGCGAAACCAGCGGCTGCAACCACATCTCCGTCAAAGCAAGAGCCAGAAAAGCAGGCAACGGCTCCGGCTAAGTTTCCGATCATCAGCCAAGACAAGGGCGTGACAGTGGAAGTAAGCGGAGTGCGGCAGCGAAAAGACTCGGTGGTGTTTGATGTCTCAATGCGGAATGAGGGCGCTCAATCGGTTAAGTTTCTCTACAGCTTTTTGAATATCACCGATGAGCAGGGACGAGTGCTGAGTGCAGATACTGAGGGCTTGCCATCTGAGTTGCCACCCAATAATCAGAAATTTACTGGCACGGTTTCGCTTTCGACCACGTTGCTTGACAAGGTGCAAAAAATCTCGATCCAGTTAACTGATTACCCCGATCAAAAGCTGCAACTGCGGATGGCTGACATCCCTGTTAAATAAGCGCAAACTGGAATGAGTCGAGATGTAAGGTCACAGGTCTGATCGCCCCCTGCGGTGCATTGTTCATTGGTTTTCTTCGCAAATGATTGCCCATTTTGCGGTTGGTTTAGCGCCAAGTGCCCTTCAAAGTCTAAGTTGGACGGATGTGGCACTGAGGTTTTTGTCGGTGTTGCTGCTGATCACGATTAATGCGTTTTTTGTGACCACAGAATTTTCGATTGTCTCGGTGCGGCGATCGCGGATCAATCAACTGGTTGACGCAGGAGACATTCAAGCTCGCACGGTGCAGAATTTGCAGCGCGGTATTGATCGGTTGCTGTCTACGACTCAGTTGGGAATTACGCTGTCGAGTTTGGCACTGGGCTGGATTGGCGAAAGCACGATGGCAGTTGTAGTCTCAAGCTGGATCGCTCACTTGCCGTTTTCACCATCGGTTGTGCAATCGTTGTCTCACTCACTGGCGATTCCTCTAGCGTTTTTGTTGATTGCCTATTTGCAGATCGTCTTAGGTGAGTTGTGTCCTAAATCGGTGGCGATGCGCTACGCCGAGGAGATTGCCCGATTTTTAGGTCCATTTAGTTTGGCGATCGCGCGATTTTTTAATCCGTTTATTTGGATTCTCAATCAATCTACGCGCTTTCTGCTGCGGCTGATCGGAGTTCAATACACAGGGCAAGGGTGGTATAACCAGGTGACTCCAGAGGAGTTGCAGCTTATTATCGCGACCTCTAGCGAATCAACCGGCTTAGAAGCTGAAGAACGCGAGATTTTGAGTAATGTCTTTGAGTTTGGAGACGTTCCGGCGACCGAGGTAATGATACAGCGTCCGAGTATGACGACGCTGTGGGTCGATGCCACCGTTCGAGATTTGCTTGAAGAAGTCGCCCATTCAGGGCATTCTCGCTATCCGGTGATTGGTGATTCGCTGGATGATATCTGCGGCATGATCCACTTTAAAGAGCTAGCAGAACCGCTGGTGCAGGAGACTTTGACTCTCGACAGTCCGATTAAATCCTGGATTCATCCGGCTCAATTTGTTCCTGAATACACGCCGTTAGGAGAATTGTTGACCTTGATGCAGCGATCGGGAACGCATATGGTGGTCGTGGTTGATGAGTTTGGTGGCACCGCAGGGTTGGTCACAATTCAAGACATTATTAGCCAGATTATTGGCGATAGCTCCGAGCCGCAGGGCGATGAAGAACGTTCAATTCAGATTTTGGATGAGAATACCTTCTTGATTCAAGCCCAGATGAATTTAGAGGAAGTGAATGAAGAACTGCACTTGGGATTTCCCCTAGCAGAAGAATATCAGACGCTAGGAGGATTTTTGTTTTATCAGTGGCAAAAAATTCCGGCTCCGGGTGAGACGCTGCAATATGGCAACTGTGAGATGACGGTGATTTCGGCAGAAGGTCCGCGACTGCATCAGATTCAAGTGAGACGGATTGAACCATCGGATGCGACTCGATCGAGCGATCACGATAAGAGTCGGGAGAGGACGCTCAGGGGAGAATTCCGCTTGGGGGATTGAGGGTTTACCCCGGTGGTTTTGGGGGACGGTCCATCAAAACGTCTCTACGATGGGTATTCAAACCAGGCAACTACGGCAAATAGTAGGAATAGAATGCCGCCTAATTGAGTGATGGTGCGCTCTGAGATGCGTCCAGCGATCAGTCTGCCACCAATAACCGCGATCGCAGTACAGATCGTGTGTCCTAAGATTGCGCCTAAGGTGACCCCAACAGGATTGTTAGCAGCAGCCAACGCAATCGTGGCAAATTGAGTTCGATCGCCCCACTCACCCGCAAAGACCAACACAAAAGCTTCTAAGCAGATTGCGAAGGGCGTTTTCTTTTTAAGCTTTACTTCAGCTTGGTTAACAGCAGCGATCGCGTCTCGCTCTGCGTCAGAAGCACACTCAGCATAGTCGTCTTCGGCAGCGAGGGTGTGGGTGCGGCATTCAGACGGCATCTGATGAGCGTCGTAGAGAAGCTTGATGCCAAACGCCACAAACAGAAAAATGGATGCGTAATGCGTCACGTCTTTGGGCAAAAGTGACACCATCCCTCCCAAACAAACTGACAGAATGGTCATGGCTGCGAGCGCGACCACACTTCCGACAAACACATAGCGACGACGGTGACGCATTGCCAAACACATCGCAATGAAAAACGTCTTGTCGCCTAATTCAGAAACGGTAATTAATAATAAACCCGCAGTAAACGCAGTTAACACGCTCTCAAGCTCCTCAGAATCAACGGTGTAGAGATTCTCTGAGTGGGCTTGATGAGGGTGCAACGACTCCACCAAGCTCACAACAGATGTGAACTCAGTGAAGGTCTCGCTTGCAAGTTGATGTCAGGTTGGGCTTCAGAAAAACTGAACGGTTCTACTCGTTTCTTTAATCTCTAGCCTTTGACCTCAATTTGTCACTTGAACCAGGCTCATCACCAGTATGTTGATTCAAGTGGGCTGGTGTTAGTTGACCAGCAGCTACTCCCCTTCAAACTGTGTTAAGTATACCTGTCTTTTGAGGGAGGCGATCGAAATCTCAAT
Source organism: Leptolyngbyales cyanobacterium (assembly GCA_038231055.1). Taxonomy (GTDB): domain Bacteria; phylum Cyanobacteriota; class Cyanobacteriia; order Leptolyngbyales; family Leptolyngbyaceae; genus Phormidesmis_A. The sequence continues at coordinate 1,714 of JBBRMC010000336.1, read as the reverse complement.
TCTTCATGGTGCGATCGCTTCAGAATTGAACGTTAAAGCGACAGTCCCTACCCTCAGCGAGCGAGTTAGATGCGATTCGTGACAACTCCCATAGCGAACAAGACTATAACTTTGATGCACACAGAGCCGCTCCAATTAACCCAACGTTTGGATTGAGTACGATATAAACCGGAATGCGCTCCAAAATCGAACCCATTCGACCTTTATGGATGAAGGTCGTGAGAAAACCGCCCTCTTGAATTAAGGGCAGAATCTTTGCCGCGATGCCACCTGCAATATATAACCCCCTATAGGGGAGAAGTTTTAGCGCTAAATTTCCCGCTTCAGCGCCATAGGCTTCAACGAACATTTGCATCGTTTTTTCAGACAAAAGATCGCGATTTTCTAGCGCCGCGATCGCGATTTCTGCTGCGGGGTCAACCGTTTTCTCGCTGCGTCCAGCTTGAGACTCCCACACCCTAACTCTTTCACCCACTTCAGGAGACTCAGCAGCAAACTGGCGATCGCGCAAAAACTGATAGATTGCCACCACTCCTTGACCCGATACCACGCGCTCGGCTGAAATGCGATCAATGTGATGTTTGTCGAGCAAATATCGAGAAAGCTGAAACTCTAGCTCCGATCGAGGTGCAAAGTCTGCGTGTCCGCCTTCGGAAGCAAACACCTGATAGTCGTTGCCCGTGTGGATGAGATATCCTTGCCCTAATCCCGTTCCTGCCCCTAGAACGGCGATCGGAGCTTTTTCTTGAGGGTGTCCCGCTTGCAGCACATATAGATCTGACTCGCTCAAGCCCAAAACACCATAGCCAACCGCCTCGAAGTCATTAATCAAAGAGATTTTGGGAATCGCTAACACCGATGCCATGCGATCGGCTTCTAAAGTCCAGCCGACGTTGGTGACTTTTGAGGTGTTGTTAATTACGGGTCCGGCGATCGCAAAGCACGCTTTCTCAGGCGAAAAGGGCTGTCCTAATTCCTGCTTGGCAGCCGATAAAAAGGTTTGCACCATCGGCACTAAATCAGGAAAATCACGACTGAGATATCGTACTTCATAAAGTGAGTGCAACGAGTCTTCTGACTTGACCAATCGCAAAATTGTCTTCGTTCCGCCGATATCTCCTGCCAGCAATACAGCCATGAATCAATCCCTTTAACTACCTGAAAATTTAGCGAATCTGCGACACGACCGCAATGAGCGTCAGACCCAATACAATGCAAGAAACCCCAGAACAGAGACGAGATGAATTCATCGATCGCTGACCTAAGAAAAGACTACACTCTGCAAGAACTCAATGAAACAGAGGTTGCGTCGAACCCGTTTGTGCAGTTTCAGCACTGGTTTGATCAAGCCGTCGAAGCGCAACTTCCCGAACCCAATGCTATGACGATCGCAACCGCGACCAAAGACGGCATTCCGTCGGCAAGGGTTGTGTTGCTCAAAGGCTTTGATGACCGAGGGTTTGTGTTCTACACCAACTACAACAGCCACAAAGGTCAAGAACTGATCGATAACCCTCACGCAGCTCTCGTATTTTTGTGGGCAGAGTTAGAGCGACAAATTCGCATTGTGGGCAGTGTTGAAAAAGTTGCGGCTGAAGAATCTGATGCTTATTTCTATAGTCGCCCAATCAAAAGCCGTCTCGGTGCCTGGACATCTGAGCAAAGCCAGGTGATTGCTAGCCGCGATGTTTTAGAACAACGGCTCTCTGAGCTT
>JBBRMC010000335.1:0-4820 GCA_038231055.1 Leptolyngbyales cyanobacterium | reverse complement strand
CTTGTGACGATCGCGTCTTATATCAAGCAATACTACACAACCTGATTCGATACTCTAGAATTTGATCCGTTCTATTGCCAAAACAGTCGCCCTGAGGAGAAGAAGATGTTCGATTTGGTCATTCGTAACGCGACGATCGCGACCGCATCAGATGTAATGCAGTGCGATATTGGCATTCAAGACGGCAAAATCACTGCACTCGCGGCTCAGTTACCAACCGTCGCGATCGAGATTGATGCAACCAACAAACTCGTCTTACCCGGTGGCGTTGATGCCCATTGTCATTTAGATGAACCGATGGGCGATGATGTTGTGATGGCAGATGACTTCTATACCGGGACACTCTCTGCTGCCTGTGGTGGCACCACAACCGTCATTCCCTTCGCACGGCAACCCAAAGGTGGCTCCATTAAAGAAGCTGTTGCAGACTATCACAAACGTGCGCAAGATAAAGCGGTCATTGATTATGCGTTTCATTTAATCATTTCTGATCCGACTCCTGATGTATTAGAACAGGAGTTGCCCAGCTTGATCCGATCGGGTTACACGTCGCTCAAAATTTACATGACCTATGACGATCTCAAATTGAACGATTACCAATTGCTGTCGGTGTTGTCACTGGCTAGGCAAGAAGGGGCACTCACCATGATTCATGCTGAGAATACCGACTGTATTGCCTGGATGATTGTGCAACTCGAAACGGCTGGAAATTTCGCTCCGCGCTACCATGCCACCTCCCGCCCAATGGTAGTAGAACGCGAAGCGACCCATCGGGCAATTTCCTTATCCGAATTTATTGACGTACCGATTCTAATCGTCCATGTTTCTGGTCGAGAAGCCGTTGAGCAAATTCGCTGGGCACAAAACCGAGGGCTTCGGCTATATGCAGAAACCTGTCCGCAGTATTTGTTTCTAACCGAAGACGACCTGGGGCATGGGTTTGAAGGCGCGAAATGTGTTTGCAGTCCGCCGCCTAGAGACAAAGCAAATCAACAAGTTATCTGGCAAGCACTCTGCAATGGCACGTTTCAGGTCTTTTCCTCTGACCATGCACCGTTTCGCTACAGCGATGCTCATGGAAAACAGGTCGGTGGAACCGAGGCTTCATTTCGCTCCATCCCAAATGGAGTTCCGGGTATTGAGACTCGCTTACCCTTGCTATTTTCTGAAGGAGTCCAAAAAGGCAGACTTGATATCCATCAGTTTGTAGCGCTGACGGCGACGAATCCAGCCAAACTGTATGGACTGTACCCACGTAAAGGCACGATCGCCATCGGCTCTGACGCAGATCTCGTGATTTGGAATCCGCATCAAGAAGTTACGATTTCAAACACGATGCTGCACCACGATGTAGACTACACACCCTATGAGGGGATGACGCTGCACGGGTATCCAGAAACCACGCTGTCACGGGGAGAAATTGTCTGGCAACGGGGGCAGCAAATCAGGGCAAAAGCAGGGCGTGGGCAGTTTCTTCCCTGTGAAGCGTCTTCACTGGCTCGCCCAAAAGACCAAGCGTTTGATTGAGCAAAGTTCCCTAGCAACCATCTTGAATGCCTCTCGTAGAAACCGCGCCTCTACGAGATGGCTCGATCGTTACTTGGTCGGCTGAGTCGCACGATTAGGAAACGGCGCATCTACAAAGCCAAGCTCTAGAAGTTGCTGATAGGATTTTTGACCCAAATCGCGGGTCGGCTGTTGACTGCCAATAATCTGAACGAGGAGAGGCACCGCCAATTCTGGCTGATTTTGTGCCCGATGTACGAGTGCCAGTTGATAGGTAGACTGGTCACGCATCTGAGCCGCTTCGAGGGCTTTTTTGCGCTGGCTATCTGCCACCCGATTGTCGATGCCAGAGAAACTGGTCGCTAGCTGTTGATAGAAATTGGAAAGCTGATTAAACACTTGGCGCGCTTCTTGCAGCTTTTTGGTCGCTAATGGATAATTTTGACTACTGACAGCTTTGTTTGCCTCATCCATCAGCCGTTGCCCACCCTGAGCGCTCAGGATGCTGTCGTTTTGAGCACGGAGCGAATCGTTATCAGTTTGAATGGTGCCAGGAGGGGTCGCAGGTGCAGGAGTTTGGGCACCCACGGCTCTGGTCAAAGTTAAACTTGCCAGAACCGATAGCGAAATCAATCCTGGGAGATAAAGGCGACGAACAGTTCCAGCAGCTACCATGAGTGACCTTTTATAGTTACAGGAAGAGGATAAATTTAGACTCTGGTTATCTTATCATTACGTGACTCTTTCACAGTACGATCGCCATTAATGACAATAATCCAGCAGCCTCAAATCCTAGTTAGGTTGCTCTGACGAAATTCGTCTCGATAAGTTCCGATTAACTTAAATTGCTATCAGACTGGTGAGGTATCTATGACCAACTCCTCTAATGTGCCGCCTGCTCAAAGCCCCGCGAATGCTAGTGTCTCCGAAGAAAACCGGGGCAAGATCCTTCAGCGTGGGGGAGAAGAGTTGCTGTTGGAAAAGGTGGACGATCGCTTCACAGTCCATGCTGGGTCGGGTCAGCAAGCGAGAGACTTGGCGAATCAATTTCCAGCGACGATCGCTCCCGGCACCGCTCCGCCTGAGTTGACAGAATTTGTGGTCGATCCTGCCCAAAAAGACCAGGTGCTAAACGAGGTTCGTCAAGATAACCATGTCGAATATGCCAGTCATGTCTATCAGGTCAAAAACAGTTCAGCGTCACGAATTTATCTGACTAACCAGATCACCATTCAGTTTACGCCAACGGTCGGTGCCGAGACGATCGCCGCCATCACGTCAGAGTTGGGGTTGACCCAGGTGAAAGCGATCGCGGGAGTCAGCAACGCCTTTGTGTTTGAACTGACCGCCGCCGCTAAAGAGAACCCGATGAAGATCACCAATCGGCTGATCGCCCGCACCGATGTAATGACCGCAGAACCGAACGTGATCGTCAGAACCCAATCGCACTATCGCCCCAAAGATCCGCTCTATGCCAAGCAGTGGCACCTCAACCACACCGGAGGAGCTGAATTAGCGTCGGGTTCTCATGTGTTTGCCGAGCAAGCTTGGGATGTGACGCGGGGCAGTCGCTCGATCGTGGTTGCAGTGATGGACGACGGCATGGATCTCAATCATCCCGATTTTCAAGGAGTTGGTAAAATCGTCGCTCCGAGAGACTTTAAAGGCGATGATTTTGACCCAGACCCCGATGAACCTGGAGAAGATCACGGCACTTCTTGCACGGGGGTTGCCGTTGCTGAAGAAAATGGTTTTGGGGTGGTGGGGGCGGCTCCCGGCTGTGCGCTGATGCCCATTCGGACGACGGGCTTTGTGGACGATGAGACGATCGAGTCCTTGTTTGGCTGGGCAATGACCAAAGGCGCAGCGGTGATTTCCTGTAGTTGGGGTCCGAGTGCTGTTTATTTCCCCCTCTCTTTGCGGCAACGGGCGGCTCTGACTCGGGCTGCCACTGAAGGGCGCAATGGCAAAGGCTGCGTGATTCTATTCGCGGCTGGAAATGCCAACCGTCCGACGAATGGCACGATCAACGAGTCGGGCTGGCAGCGTAATGCGATTAGCGGCGCAACGCAATGGTTAGGCGGATTTACGGTTCATCCCGATGTGCTGGCGATTTCTGCCTGCACGAGTCTGAGCAAAAAAGCTGCCTACAGCAATTGGGGTGGAGAAATTTCGGTGTGTGCGCCGAGCAATAATGCCCCACCCGGAGTAGGATTACCCGACTTGGGCTATGTAGCAACGCCGCCGGAGGTCAGAGTTCAGCTTCAGGGGTTAGGGATATTCACCACCGATCGAGTCAATGCGGCTGGATATGATGCCAGTAGCTTCACCTCAGATTTTGGTGGCACGTCGAGCGCAACGCCTCTTGTTGCCGGAGTTGCGGCATTAGTGCTGTCGGCGAACCCTGATCTGACGGCTCAAGATGTGCGCCAAATTTTGCAGCAAACTGCCGACAAAATTGTTGATACTGATGCCGATCCACAGTTGGGTCTACGCAAAGGCACTTATGAGTCAAATGGTCGCTGTGATTGGTTTGGCTATGGCAAAGTTAATGCGGCAAAGGCAGTTCAGGCGGCAGTTCAACGACAGGCAATGATTCCAGCATCGGCTCGATCGATTCCCGTTCAAAACAATGTGAGTATCGCGATTCCTGATAACAATCCTCAAGGAATCGTTAGCGTGATTCAAATCCCAGACAGGGCGACGGTGCGAGATGTTCAAGTAGCATTAGATATTGATCACACCTACTTAGGCGATTTAGAAGTGAGTTTAGTATCGCCATCGGGCAGTGTAGTGATGCTACAGGGTCGTACATTGGGACGCAAAACAAAACTGCAAACAATCTACTCGTTGCAAACTACGCCAACACTCAGAAAGTTTTTGGGACAACAGACTCAAGGACGCTGGCAGTTACGCGTTGTGGATCTGATTGCAAATGATACCGGAACGCTAAATTGGTGGAAATTAACGCTGGGCGCTTAAAGACTAAAATGACAGTAAGTAGGTAAGTGGAATTAAATGTGAGATGGATGTAGGTTGGGTTGAGGGACGAAACCCAACACCTGTATGGGTTACGCTATCGCTGACCTATCCTAAAAATCATGGTGACTCCCTACTTACCTCCGCAGTTTTCTAAAGGGGTAGATGTGCTTACCTCTCAACTCTAGGGGAACTCAAAGTCTTAGGATTGTGTATTTAATAATGCCGGAAATTTGCCCTCCTCACGAAGCTACCTTGTACACACAAGTTGATCAGCTCCGTCATTGCCAAAACCTTTCGCCCCCTAAATCCCCCATTCTGGTGGACTTTGAGAT
>JBBRMC010000334.1:0-4823 GCA_038231055.1 Leptolyngbyales cyanobacterium | reverse complement strand
TGTATCTATTTGTGGTGCATCTCGTGTCGTGGTTTTTGTGCGATCGCCTTAACACCCCGATCCCCCGTCCACCTCATTGGGTGCAGGTGCTATTAGACTCTGAATGATTTCTATTCACACGCAACATCGACAAGCCGAACGCTGGCTTCAGCGCTATCGGGGACGATTACCGCTATTTGTCTGCGTATTGGGATTTACTGAAACAGGTCTGATCCCAGGAATCTCTGCGGCTGGAGCAACGCCGAGCGATCGACAATATACCGCGATCGCGGATGCTGAATTTTTGTTGAATGGAGTGCAAGCAAATCCTCGTTACCCATTGCCGCCGCTTCATGTGGGCGCGTCTCCGGTCTTAATTTCTCGCGCTGTTGTTGAGGCGCAAGCGATCCCTGTTCAGCTAGTCAATGCAGGTTTGCCTCAAGAGCCAGCCGTAGCAGCGATCGATTTAAAGGGACATCCCGCCCGATGTTTGAGCACAGGACAAGCAATGGATTGGTCGATCGTCCAGCATTTATTTGAACAAGGGTTGCTTTGGGGAGATAAGTTAGCGGCTCAAGTCCCTAATAGTTATTTAATTTTAGGTGAATGTGTTGTGGGCGGCACTACTACAGCTTTAGCGGTTCTCGCAGGTTTGGGGATCAACGCCTATGGCAAGGTCAACAGCAGTCACCCGATTTGTAATCACGCCCAAAAATGGGATCTCGTACAGCAGGGGCTTAGTGCCCTTCACTCTTTTAGCGATCCTCTCGCGATCGTAGCCGCAGTTGGCGATCCCATGCAAATTGTGGCGGCTGGAATGACGATCGCGGCAAGTCGCACCTGCGGCATTTTGTTGGCAGGCGGAACGCAAATGCTAGCCGTCTATGCACTGGCACAAGCAATCACTCAAACCCACACACTGCCTTGGAATTTAGAGCAAATTGTGGTGGGTACAACTCGCTGGGTTGCCGAAGACCCAACAGGAGACACCATTAGTTTGGCGCACGATCTTAGCTCAGTGTCTTTGATTGCCACTCAACTTAGTTTTGCCACCTCCCGTCATTCGCACCTTCAATCTTATGAGCAGGGCTATGTTAAGGAAGGCGTTGGCGCAGGGGGATGCGCGATCGCAGCTCACCTCTATAAAAACTGGGGGCAAATGGAACTGTTGGCAGCGATTGAGGCATTAGCCGATCGTTATCAAATCGCAAATAATCAACTAAAAAAAGGGGGATAGGAAACACGTCTCCTTTCACCCTCTTTTTTAATGAACTCTCTGTGCCAAAAGTTGTTCTTCTAGCGCAGCAATTCGATTATAAGCCGCCGTTAATTGTGCCGTCAGTCGCTGAATCTGAATCTCTGGAGAAAGGGGTTTTTCGCCACCTTGCATTGACGCTTCAGAGGAGTGATTATCAGCTAAAACGTCTTTATGTTCCATGAATGGGTTAGCGCTGCGAGAGCTTTGATAGTAACGCCCAGAGCCGCCTCCAAACGAGGAAAAGCTGCTGCCATTGCCAGAAGAAGACTTCATTTCGGTGACGACTTGAGAGAGACTGCCCGTTAGCTGCTCAACCAATTGATGCAGCCCGTCAATCTTGCCACTCATCGTATTAATTTGCTTTTGTAGCGTGTCCATCTCTTGACCTGATTAACCCATCTTTTTTCACCAATTATTTTACGGGAACTTAGACTTATAGAGGTAGATATTGCTGAATCATTTAACCTTTGATTGAGAGCAACATTGTGGCAAAAGAAGCCATTAGACCATGGTTCAAAAAAGTCTGTGAAACAAGCTTCAAAGTCGAGTTTTAGATTAAATCTCACAAGAGATATCTTTGTAATCAACGCTAGACTCTTGCTTTAGTCAAAAATTAAGAATCAGTAATTTTGACATAAGCTTGAGAGATTTCTTCAGCTTTAAAGAGCAGCTTATTGCTTTTTCAAAGCCAATTCTTGAGCGAATGGTATGCTTTAGAAGCGATTGCGCCAAGATGCTCTTGAAGTTGAGTATCTTGGCTAGATTTTGAAAGCATCCGATCGACAAAATTGAATTAAAGTGAATGCTAACCTTTCAAGAGTTTTTTGCGGCTTGTGTTGGGCTTTGGACAACGGAACGAACCTATCACTTTGTCGAAACCGGGGAGATTGAGCGGTCTCATACCGAGTTTCAAGTCGATGCGCTAACTGAAGGAGAAAAACAGCGTATTCTAACTCCTGGAGGTCAGTCTTCAGAGGCGTTGCGGGTCGATTTTTCTAAGCTAGCAGACGCAGAAAACTTGTGCCCTGGATTCGCGATCGCATTCGATACGGTTTCTGACAAAGACGAACGAGTGGCAATGACCTTAAACGCGCTGTTTGTTCCCGATCAGTATGTGGATGCCGATCCTCCCTCAGATCTGCCGCTTCCGCTTGCGGCTGAGGTGCCCGATGGTGACATAATTCGAGGCTTCTATATGCGAGACGAAGGCTATTCGGAGTCGGGTTCGATTGCGGGTCGTTTTACCTATCAACCGACTCGCCAAACGTTAGAAATGACGACTCACTACAAGCGATCGGTGGCGGTTGATCAGATGCGCCTGCTCTCTCCAACTCTACGGCTACGAACTATTGTGACCTATCAGCGTTCCGATCTAGGGAGCACTCCTTCGATAATAACGTTGGTTGGGTTTGGAGTTGAGCAGAAGAAGTAGAGGAAGAGATGGAGCGACGATCGTTTTTAACTGGCGCGGGAGCGCTGGCACTCGGAGCGGTGTTAGCAGGATGTGATAGCCAAAATCAGGCAGCTTTAAAGATTCGCCTGCTAAAAAACTCGATTCCCGCGCAACTGTTGAGTGCCTTTCGGAAAAGCCTGCAAGGTCAATCAGTTAACCTGGATTTCAAGCCAGAAAATCAATTGCAGGAGTTGTTTACGCTCTTGCAAACCTGGAAACAACCTCAAAGTCAGGCATCTCCATCACGATTTCCGATCGAGGTTCCTTTTCTCAACCAAAGCTCTAGGGCTATGCCCGCCGATCTTGTAACGTTGGGCGATTATTGGCTAGCAACTGCAATTCAGCAAAAATTGATTCAGCCCCTCGACTCAACCCCGTGGCAGCAGTGGCAGAAATTGCCTGAAAAGTGGCGGAGGATCGTCACTCGCAACGACCAGGGCTTACCAGATTCTAAAGGCAAAGTTTGGGCGGCTCCCTATCGTTGGGGCAGCACCGTCATTCTCTATCGCAAAGATATTTTTCGCGACAAGAATCTTCAGCCTCCAACAGATTGGGGCGATTTGTGGCGAGACGATTTGCGAGGGCACATTTCTTTACTCGACCAACCGCGAGAAGTGATTGGGTTAACGCTGAAGCGATCGGGCAAGTCTTACAACACGATCGACCTGAAAACCGTTCCTCAATTGGAAACCGACCTACGATCGCTGCGTCAGCAAGTCAAGTTCTATAGCTCTAATAATTATCTGCAACCCTTACTGTTAGGGGATACATGGGTTGCAGTGGGCTGGTCTACTGATGCCCTACCGTTGATTCAGCGAAGTCAACCGATCGAGGCAGTCTTTCCCAAATCAGGGACGGCAGTGTGGGCAGATCTGTGGGTGCATCCAGCCACTAGTCAACAGGGGCAGGCAACGCAAGCGTTGCTATCTAAATGGATTGACTTCTGCTGGTCTCCCACCATTGCACCTCAGCTTTCTTTATTGAGTGATGCCGCTTCCCCGATTCTCACGGCGTTGGATGCGGCGACGTTTCCCGAAGCGTTACGAAAAAACGCCTTGCTGATGCCCAATGCCGAACAATTGCTCGATCGCAGTGAATTTTTAGAGCCTTTGCCCACTGCTACGGTTGAATCGTACCGCTCCCTTTGGGAACAACTCCGCCGGGGGAGTTAGAGCGACCTCGAAATCCTGACTTACCAGACGAGTCGAGAGAAAGATTACACATAGGAACAGCAGGAGCTTGGAGCGGCGAAGCTTGTGACAAGTCTGCCGAAGCCACTTTCACACCGCTCTGTTGATCGTTGAGTATCCCGGTTTCAGCAATATTCCCTCCAAAATCACAGGTGTAAGCAGCTAATAGTCCGCCTTGGTGGTTGAAGACGCGCATATCATAGCCATAACCACTCGCAACGGTGCCGATCTGCTGCACAAAGTCATATCGATCTAAATAATCTAGTAGGCTCCAAACCTGCTGATTGACGACAAAATCAACTCGGCTGAGGGTGCGGTTCTGGCTGGGGCAGGCGAGCCAAGTGTCTAACAACTTGCTGCCAAACTGAGGTTGAGCCGCGATTTGGTCTCGTGTCCACCAAAAGCTAGGAACGGTGAGAGTCTCTTGAGAAATCGAGCTATCTGTAATGCCTGAAGTAGCCGTGCTGCATCGACTGAGATCGAGCGGTTGTAAAGAAGGCTGTAGTGTAGATTGAGCGGATAAGTGCGCCGTGATAGGTGGAACGTTTGCAGAAAATGCTGGGTGACTTGCCCCGATCGCCATCCAAAGCAAACTCGCTCTCATTAAGGCTTGTGACCTGATTAGAATGGTTTGCCCCATCTGTTGCATTGCCCTGCTTTGATTCATACGCTCAAAACTCATGTAGAACTATAACTTAGGAATGTGGATTAAATAAGACCCAGATTTGCCCTCACCCTAGCCCTCTCCCAGCAGGAGAGGGAACAAGATTTCTAGCTCCCTTCTCCCCAAGGAAGAAGGGTTGGGCGAGGGCTTCGCCCCACTTCGTGAGGCTACCGTGTACACACAAGTTGATCCGATCCGTCATTGCCAAAACCTTTCGCCCCCTAAATCCCCCATTCTGGTGGACTTTGAGATGAAACGAGGTTTTAGAGGTCAAGCCAT
>JBBRMC010000333.1:0-4862 GCA_038231055.1 Leptolyngbyales cyanobacterium | reverse complement strand
CGATCGCGCCATAACCAATTTAAACAACTGATCAGCAACATCATTTGTCTAAGGTGCAAATCAGTTTCCATCGGCGGTTCGTCACTATAAAGATCACACGGCGGCAGAGACGGAAGTTCTTCTAGTGAGTCATCAACAATCAGGTTCATTTGAGGAGTCATAAGCCTGAGAAGAATCTGGATGTTCTTATCATAGCGATCGAGTCCTACCAATTTGAAAAACGAACGCGCCCAATAGCGGGTTTATCCAATGCCGTAGAGACGTTCCGCTGGAACGTCTTTATACGATTTTGCAATAACGCAAAATGAATGGAATTCATAAATGGTGGGTTTACCCGATGGCGTGAAGACGTTCCAGCGGAACGTCTCTACAGGATTTTTCGATGACGCAAAATGGATGGAATTCACAAATTAAAAATGCGCCTGAGAAATTCCCAGACGCAACTCTTACTTGATTGCAAACTTGATGGTTAGCCCAATGCTTCAGCACCACCCACCACTTCTAGAATCTCTTGAGTAATTGCCGCCTGACGTGCTTTGTTATAGGTCAGCGACAATCCTTTCATCAGTTCCGAAGCGTTCTCACTGGCGTTGTTCATCGCAGTCATTCGGGCAGCGAGTTCACTCGCCGCAGACTCTTGCAATGCTCGAAGCAGTTGATTGTTGAGATACAACGGCAGCAACGCATCTAGAATCTGTACTGGATCTTGCTCAAAAATCATATCCTGCGGAAAATTGCTCTGAGTCAGCACAGCCCTTTTCTCGCGCTCGACTTGAAACTGTCCGCCACGAGTCGTCAGCCGGAAGATTTCATCGTCTGGCACTTCTAACCCTTGAGGGTCAAGCGGCAACAGGGTTTGAATCACCGGACGAGAACTGATCAGCGAGACAAATCGAGTATAGATAAGCTCAACTCGATCGACAGTATCCGACAAAAACAGAGACAACAACTGATCCGAAATTTGCGACGCTTCTGCCGCCGTCGGAATCTGTTCTAACCCGATGTAAGTGCCTTCAATTGGCTGCTCTCGACGCTGAAAATATTGAGCTGATTTGCGACCCACCACAATAAATTTGTAGTTTAGCCCCTCTGCTTGCAGCTCTTTAGCGCGAACCTCAGCGCGACGAATCACGTTAGAGTTATATGCGCCACACAGACCGCGATCGCCGGAAATTACCAGCAATCCAACGGTTTTGACATCGCGATTTCTCAAAAGCGGCAAGTTCGCTTCTTCAAACCGCAGACGGGTTTGCAAGCCGTAGAGAACTTGGGCAAGCCGATCGGCAAAAGGACGGGTGGCAATCACCTGTTCTTGAGCGCGACGCACTTTTGCAGCCGCCACGAGCCGCATTGCTTCCGTAATCTTTTTCGTATTTTTGACCGACTGAATGCGATCTCGAATGAGTTTGAGGTTTGCCATAATCTTGACCAAGGTTAGGGTTTGGAGTTTGAATGTTTAGAGTCAGACCCAGAATTCAAACTCCAAAACAGGTTTACGCGGCGGCTAGGAAGGTCTTTTTGTATTCAGCGATCGCGTCTTTCAACATCCCTTCAGCTTCGTCACTGAGGGCTTTGGTAGTGCGGATGCTGTCGCCATATTTGGGCTTGCTGGTCGCCAAATAGTCGCGCAATCCCTTCGCGTAATCGGTGATTTTCTCAACGGGGATGTCATCCAAATAGCCGTTGATACCCGCGTAGATGATCGCTACCTGATCGCCCACTGACAGCGGAGAATATTGAGACTGCTTCAGCAGTTCGCGCAGACGCTGACCGCGTGCAAGTTGGTTCTGAGTCGCCTTATCCAAGTCAGACGCAAACTGAGCAAACGCTTCGAGTTCAGCGAATTGAGCCAGCTCTAGTTTGACTTTACCAGCGACTTTTTTCATCGCTTTGGTTTGTGCTGCCGACCCGACGCGAGACACCGAGATACCCGCGTTCACAGCGGGGCGTAGACCAGAGTTAAATAAGTCAGACGACAAGAAGATTTGTCCGTCCGTGATCGAAATCACGTTCGTTGGGATGTAAGCCGATACGTCACCTGCTTGAGTTTCGACGATCGGCAATGCCGTCATGCTGCCCTCACCCAATTCAGGGCTGAGTTTTGCGGCGCGCTCTAGCAATCGAGAGTGGAGATAAAACACATCGCCAGGATATGCTTCACGACCGGGCGGACGACGCAATAGCAAGGACATTTGACGATAAGCCTGTGCCTGTTTGGACAAGTCATCGTAAATCACCAGCGTGTGTCTGCCTTTGTACATAAAGTACTCAGCCAGCGATGCGCCTGTGTAAGGAGCCAAATACTGTAGCGTCGCTGCATCGTTTGCGTTCGCTGCAACAATGATCGTGTAATCCAATGCACCGCGCTCACGCAGCACGTTTGCAATGTTAGCAACGGTCGAAGCTTTTTGCCCGATTGCGACATAGACACAAATTACGTCTTCGCCTTTCTGGTTGAGAATCGTGTCTACAGCAACAGACGTTTTGCCAGTTTGACGATCGCCAATAATTAATTCACGTTGACCTCGCCCGATCGGAATCATGGTGTCGATCGCGGTGATGCCTGTTTGCATCGGCTCATAAACGGATTTCCGCTCAATGATGCCTGGTGCAGGAGATTCAATTAGACGAAACTCAGTGGTTTGGATGTCGCCTTTGCCATCGATCGGACGAGCCAACGCATCCACGACCCGACCAATCATCGCATCCCCGACGGGAACCCGTGCGATTTTGCCGCTCGCCGTGACGCTGCTGCCTTCTTGAATGGTGCGTCCATTACTCATCAAGACCGCGCCCACGTTGTCTTCTTCTAGGTTGAGCGCGATGCCCACCGAGCCATCTTCAAAGTCAAGTAACTCACCGGACATCGCCTTTTCTAGACCATAGATCCGAGCGATGCCGTCGCCGACTTGCAGCACGGTGCCCACGTTGGAAACCTTCACGCCCTGATCGTAGCTCTCGATCTGTTGGCGAATAATATTACTAATTTCGTCTGGTCTGATTGCTGCCATTGGAACCTCTTTTGACGGATAAAGGGGAAAGCGGAAAGCAGGTTCAAGGTTCAGAAGGTCTGAAATCCTTTACCTTGTTTAGGTTGCACTACTTAAACGGAGAGAAATACGCCGCAGTTGACCACGCAAACTTGCATCGATCACCTGAGAACCGACCTTGATAATTACACCGCCAATCAAATCACGATCGATCCGAGTTTCGAGATCGACCTGACGAGCAGAAGTCATCGACTTCACCTGTTCACGAATGGTGTTTTTCTGGTCGTCGTTGAGTTCGACGGTCGAAATCACTTCGGCTAAGACCGCTTGATTCAGCTTTCTCAAAAGTGACTGATACTGCTTACAGATGCCGTCCAAAAACATAATTCGTCGTTTATCGACCAGCAGCATTAAAAAGCTCTTTGTAAACGGATGAATTTGCTCTCCGAAAACCTGATTTAAAACAGCTTTTTTAAGATCAGCTTTAGTTAACGGACTGCTGAGAAAAGCTTGTAGGTCGGGTGATTCGTTCCAACTTGATAGAATTGAGGCGACATCTTCACCAAATCGCTCGGTCAAATTATTAGATTGACCCAATGACATCAACGCTTGAGCGTAGGGTTCTAAGACTTGAGCGGTCAAAATACCATCTTTCATTTAGGAACCCCCTCCCAGTAGTGCAATGCTGCGATCGACTAATCTCTGCTGCAAGTCATCATTCAGACGACCGGGAAGCTCACCTTCTGCACGCTGCATTGCCATCAATGCGATCCGCTGACGTAGCTCATTAATCACCCGCTCTTGTTCAGAGCCGAGTTCTTGAGCCGCCGTTTCCCGCATTCGGGCAACGTCTTGCTCTGCCTTAACCAAAATGGCTTCTCTCGCTAATTTGGCACCCTCCTCAGCAGAGGCACGAATTTTAGCGGCTTCTGCTTGAGCTTGCGCTAACTTCTGTTGCTGTGAGGCAAGGGCGGAAGCAGCGCTTTGTTTTCGCTGTTCTGCCTCTTTAATTTGAGCTTCGATCGCTGCCGTCCGTTCGCCCAAAATCTTACCCAGAAATTTGCGACCAAAATAAACGACCACGGCAATCACGATCGAGAGATTGATCAAGTTGGTTTCTAGGATGTCAAAATTGATACCGAAACCCCCCTTTCCCACTGCTTCTGCTGCTTCAGAGCCGAGTAACGTGGCTCCGGCAGCGAGTCGCAAAAAAATTTCCATGACACTATCCACAACTGCGCGGTTGACAATCCTAAAGGCGTTAACGGTCGATCGTTAACAACCCCATCAAACTCCAGCTAAAAGCTTATCTAGAATTTCACGACTCAGCGATTCGACCTGCTGCTCTAGCGTTTGCATCGCAGCCTGCTTTTGCTGATCTAGCTCTTTTTGAGTAGCTTCTCGTTGAGATTGAGCCTCTTGTTGAGCCTCAGCAGTTTTTTGAGCGGCGATCGTTTGTGCCTCTGCTTGTGCAGCCACGATCGTGGCTTGATATTGTCTGCGAGTCTCGGCTAACTCAGACTCATATTGTTTTGCCAAATTTTCGGCTTTCGCGAGACGTTCGCGTGCATCCGCCTCATTGCTGCGGATATAATCGCTCCGATCTTCAATCACTTTAGTCAGTGGCTTATAAAAAACCACGTTCAAAACCGCGGCTAAGAGAAGAAACTGCACTGCCATCAAGGGCAGAGTCGCATCAAAGTCAAACATTATCTTGAGTGAGGGTGAGAAAAGTGCAAGACAATTTTAAAAAGTTTGAGCATTGAGTTTTGAATTCTGTAACTTAGAACTCAAAACTCAAAACTCTTGACTCTTATGCTGCAAAGGGGTTTGCAAACAGCAACACCAGCGCGATCACCAGACCATAGATGG
>JBBRMC010000332.1:0-4863 GCA_038231055.1 Leptolyngbyales cyanobacterium | reverse complement strand
TTTAGCAATGCCCATAGTCACTGATACCTTTCTAACCTATGCGATCGCTAAAAAACTACACAATCGTGCTGCGTCCTGATGGTAATGGAGGGTTTGTTGCTTACGTTCCAGCCATTTCAGGATGTCATGCGTGGGGAAAAACGCCAGAAGAGGCGCAATCAGAGCTTAGCTACGTATTCGAGATGATTCAGGATGAGTATAAAGAAGCAGGTCAGGAACTACCTGGAGATGTTGAAGTGGCTGTAACCCATGCCCGCTAAAGCAAAAGAGATTGAGAGAATTGCACGAAAATTGGGGTTTGAGAAGGTTCGACAAAAAGGAAGCCATGCTCGATGGAAACATCCTGATGGAAGGGCAACAACAATCCCGATGCACGGCAATTTAGAGATAGGTGGTTGTTTCAGGAAATCCTAAAGCAGTTGGGTATCACTGAGGAAGAGTTCAACCAGTTGCGCTAGAAGATCACACATCTAGACGGTCAATTTTGTAATGGCGATGCTGCCCGATAAGCACACATCCACGTCTGAGCCATGATCACGCTTTCGATCGGCGTAACTCCCGCAGTAGTAAAAGTCATTGCCCTCAAGCCGAAAATCACATGGGAGCGGTTGAGTGCAAGGCTTGCAAAAGACGATCGCTGGACTCATTCCAGCTTCCAAATAAGGCAGATTGACGTTCCAAAAAGTCCCTGGTTGGTAGGGTCGATCGTGTAATTCTGCTAAAACTTTTGCAGTCCAAAAGGCAGATAACTCCCAATCGATCGGGTTCTTTCCCTTCTTGTATTGAGAAACTGCGACTCCAGGAATTCTGTGAAAAGCGGCTTCTCTGACAGCCGCAACTGTTCCAGAAATATAGACATCTGCGCCCATATTGCCGCCTGCATTGATCCCAGACAGCACAAAATTTGCATCGGGGCAGAGATGAGTCACAGCAATGCGAACACAATCGGCAGGCGTTCCGGCGATCGAGAACTCAGTGCCCGATCGAGCCTCTAACTGAATTGGGTTTGTCGTCGTTACCTGATGCCCACAGCCCGACTGATGATCGCGAGGTGCCACGATCGTGCCTTCGCCGTTCACCGCCTTTAGCAACGCTCGAATGCCTGGAGCGTCAATTCCATCATCGTTCGTCAAAATTAAGGTCATACAATACAGAGCGTGTTGTTTCGGTATTCCTTCCCCATTGATCCACAAATTCGTTCGACGATACCGTAGAGACGTTTCGCTGGAACGTCTCTCTAGGATCGAACCAGATGCCGTCCAGAAAATCGATTGAATGTCACGATCGATTTTTCTGAATGCAATTATTTATGGGTCGTGGCAAATCGGCGGCGGAGACGTTTCAGCGAAACGTCTCTACGGTGCGTCTGATCAATCCGTCATGGTTCACAGAAAATCCCGCATTTTGTCCAAAGGCGGGATTGTAAATCATTGCATCCAGCAGAATTAGCTCTGTGCGACAGGCTCTTTCGCTAAGAACTTCTCTAGCTCTGTGATCGCATCGGCATCGACCTTGGTTTGCATCGGGCAAAACTTAGGACCACACATCGAACAAAACTCAGCCGTCTTATAAATATCGGCGGGCAGCGTCTCGTCGTGATATTCCTTCGCCCGTTCAGGGTCGAGCGACAACTCAAACTGTTTGTTCCAGTCAAAGTTATAGCGAGCTTTCGAGAGTTCGTCATCTCGATCGCGTGCCCCCGGACGGTGACGCGCAATATCTGCCGCATGAGCCGCGATCTTATAGGCAATCAAGCCATTGCGAACGTCTTCAGCATTGGGTAAGCCGAGGTGCTCTTTGGGCGTGACGTAGCAGAGCATTGCCGTGCCATACCAGCCTGCCATTGCAGCCCCGATCGCCGATGTGATGTGGTCATATCCCGGTGCAATATCCGTCACCAACGGACCCAACACATAGAAGGGCGCTTCAGAACACTCTTCCATCTGCTTCCGCACGTTAAACTCAATCTGATCCATCGGCACATGCCCTGGACCTTCGACCATCACCTGAATGTCGTGTTCCCAGGCTTTGCGGGTGAGTTGTCCGAGGGTCTTGAGTTCGGCGAGTTGGGCAGCGTCAGAGGCATCATGCTGACAGCCAGGACGCAGCGAATCGCCTAAGCTAAACGAGACATCGTAGCGTTTGAAAATCTCAATAATGTCGTTGAAGTGGGTGTAAAGCGGATTTTGCTTATGGTGCGCCAACATCCAACGAGCCAGAATGCCGCCACCCCGAGACACGATTCCGGTCAGGCGATTCTTGACTAGAGGAAGATGCTCAATCAAAATTCCGGCGTGAATGGTTTGGTAGTCAACGCCTTGTTGAGCGTGCTTCTCAATAATGTGGAGAAAGTCGTCTGGAGTCAGCGTCTCAATGTTGCCATGCACACTTTCTAATGCTTGATAGATGGGAACGGTGCCGATCGGGACAGGCGACGCTTTAATAATCGCCGTCCGAATTTCGTCAAGATTGCCGCCGCCGGTAGACAGATCCATGACGGTATCTGCGCCATATTTCACTGCCAGAGTTAGCTTATCGACTTCTTCATCTAAATTTGATGAATTTGGTGACGCGCCAATGTTAGCGTTAACTTTGCACCGTGATGCAATCCCGATCGCCATCGGCTCTAAGTTGGGGTGATTGATGTTGGCAGGGATAATCATTCGTCCCCGCGCCACTTCGTCTCGAATTAGCTCGGCTGGGAGGTTTTCCCGTTGAGCTACAAAGTTCATCTCTTCAGTGATGACACCTTGACGAGCGTAGTGCATCTGAGACACGTTTTTGTGCCCGCTTCGCTTCGCGATCCAATCTGTCCGCATATTCGATTCCTCAAGATAAACAGCTTCCCTTCGCTGGCATTACCCAGTCTCAGGTTCTAAGGGTTTGTTCTCAGCCCTACTGGGCACCCCTAGCTTGAGTGCTGATTCTACCATTCTCAGTTTGGGCTAGCACCCGTTCCAAAATTTTGAGAATGCGACGCTGCTTAGGCTGAAGAGGTTAGATGGTCAAGAGAGGCTAGATCAGAAAGATCAGGAAATCTTTAGAAAAAGGTCTCACAGCCCTCTTACGATCGACTTACAAACTCTGTAAACTTTCTTTGGAATTAGGCTAGTGATCTGATTAAATCTGCAACAAGAAATAAATGAATTTGTGTATAAAAATGAACAACTATTCATAAATACTCAGTGCTTTTGCGTCCGCCTTCAGTTCGGTGTTTTTCAATACCACCGCTTCACCTCAAACCGCTTCGTTTTTGAGAGGTTAAGCATCTTGCTTCATCGTTCTAAAGTGATTTAAGAGAGTTCGATCGCATTCTCTAACCTTAGGTTGCAAATCTACGATCGCAGCTAATTTTTTAAGTATTTCTACTCAACTAATCCCAGCAAATTCTCGTACTACATCTGCAATAAATGTAATATTCTCTACTTGTCAAGACCAAATGACCGCCTTGGCAAACGTTAAATTTTCAAGTAAACCTGACATAGCCCCTACAAGGGGTGAATAGCTCTGACATCACTTAATAGCCCATCAGATCTGAAATTAAGGCTTCCAAATCTAGTTTGACTTTTGTAGGAGGTTTATATGCGGATTGCTCAACTAGCCCCGTTGTGGGAAAGAGTTCCTCCCCCAGCGTATGGCGGCATTGAACTGGTCGTTAGCCTGCTGACTGATGAACTGGTGCGACGTGGACATGAGGTGACACTGTTTGCCTCAGGTGACTCTCTCAGTTTAGCGACTCTCGAATCAGTTCATAGCCGTGCTGTGCGGCTAGATCCTAATGTGAAAGAGTATTCGATTTACGAAATGCTCCAACTTAGTCAAGTCTACGATCGAGCACAAGACTTTGATATCATACATTCCCACATGGGATGTGCGGCGCTGCCATTTGCGAAATTCATTAAAACGCCGACTATTCATACGCTACATGGCGTATTTACTCCCGACAATGAGAAGATGTTTCACCGAGCGCGGCAACAGCCCTTTGTAAGCATCTCAAACGCGCAGAGAGAACCAAGACTCGGCTTAAACTGTGTCTCTACGGTTTATAACGGCATTGATGTCGATAGCTACAAGTTTTATGCTCAACCGGACGAGTCGCCTTATTTAGCATTTTTGGGTCGGCTGTCGCCCGAAAAAGGTCCTCATTTGGCGATCGAGATTGCTAAACGCACAGGCTGGACGTTGAAGATGGCAGGAAAGATTGATGTCGTCGATCGCGAATTCTATGAGCAAGAACTCGCGCCTCACATTGATGGTGAGCAGATTCAATATTTGGGTGAAGCGAACCACGTCCAGAAAAACACGTTAATGGGTGGTGCGGTCGCGACTCTATTCCCGATTACCTGGCGAGAGCCGTTTGGGTTGGTGATGGTGGAATCGATGGCAGCCGGAACGCCTGTGATTGGAATGCGATTAGGCTCGGCTCCTGAAGTGATTGCTCACGGCAAGACGGGTTTCTTGTGTGACACCGTAGATGAGTGCATTGCGGCTCTCAGTCGCCTTGGAGAAATCGATCGAGCCGCCTGTCGTCAACACGTCATTGATCAGTTTAGCGTTCAGAAAATGACGGACGGCTATGAAGCTGCGTATCTCCAGATTTTGACTGGAAAATTGATGAGTAAAAACGGTCGTGTGCCTAGTTTGCTAAGCGCTAATAGCCAGAACTAAGTGAATCGGACGGTTCACTTTTTTTGCGCCTGTTGACGAACCGGCGATCGTGAGTTTGCAGTTGTGGTGGTTAGTCGCCTGTTTCTAGAGTTCGATTTTGATGAGTGAGTTGATCACTGGTCGATCGTGGCTAACCACTGATTTATGAGGTGAAAATTATGGTGCTTTTAAGCGACAAGCGAAATGCGTCAAGTT
>JBBRMC010000331.1:0-4864 GCA_038231055.1 Leptolyngbyales cyanobacterium | reverse complement strand
GATTGCTGAATGCCCATCATCCAGGGGTTCCACATTCGGCTGAGTTGAGCACCTACCATGAGTGACAGAGCCGGATAGATGGGTAAGACATACCAGGGGAGCTTAGTCTGCATGGCTGAAATGACGAGCAAATAAACGCCGCTCCACACGATCGCCAGACGTGCCCAGCTTAAGCCCCGATTTTCCCATACCAGACGCAACCCGTGAGGCACAAACAGCAGCCACGGAAAGCCGTATTTCAGAATTTCCCACAGATAATACCAAACGGGACCGTCGTTATTGCCCACTGTCCCCCAGACTCGCACGAGGGACTGATTAAACAAATGGGCATCAACAAACTGCTGGTGATAGTGTGACCACTGAGCGCCATACCACAGCCCGACTGGGATCACGCCGATCGCCATGCCGAGCCAGAGATAGCGACAGGTCAACAAGCGAGGGGTATCCCAGATTAGAAATATCCCTCCGATCGCCACCAGCAAGAGTCCCAAAATCCCTTTAGTAAAGCAAATTAGCCCAAACCCAACGCCGACCCCCAAGCTCCAGCGTAGATCGCGGCGCGATCGTAGCAAGCACGCCATCATCAGTAAAAAGAAACACAGCACGGCTCCGTCGAGCATCGCCATGCGTCCCTGCCGTGCGACAGGTAACCACGTTAGATAAACCAATGCCGAGAAGATGGCTGCCGTGCGTTGAAAAAAGACTTCTCGTCCAATCCAATAAAGAAGGGGGACAGAACAGGCAGTCAGCATCGCCCCCGGTAACCGAGAGGTGAACTCGCTCACCCCTGCGATCGAGTAGGTCAACGCCACTAACCAGTGCATTAGAGGTGGTTTGTTAAAATAAGGATTGCCGCTCAAGTCTTTGGGATAGAGCCAGGTTTCAGATGCAAAGGGCGATCGCCAAATTTCACGAGCGACTTGAGCCAAGATGCCTTCGTCCCAATCTCTGAGGGGTAAGTCGCCAAGATTTACGCTAAACAGCGCTATTGCTGCCACCAATAATCCTAGAAGCCAAGCTCGATCGACCCACCGTTCAAAGCGAGGGTGTTCCATTCCAAATCGGCGACTCGCAGAAATTTCTTGACCCATACCTAGCCTCTTACCACAGTTCAGAGCGACCCTATTTTCCTCTTAAAATCCGCTTCTGATAGGAAGAATTGGGCAAGCTGAAGCTAGGGAGGGAAAATCTCAAGTCTAATCATAAGCCATGGGTCAGAAGTTGGGGCTTTATAGCAAGGTTTAGTGGTCTTCGTCATCTACGCGAATAAAGGACCTTTCTTCTAACATCTTGATAACCCCAAGAGTGATTAAGGTCATGACGGTGCCTGAGACAACCAGTTGCCACCAGCCGCAGCCTGAGATGATTCCCAAGGCAGCAGTCACCCAAGTTGAGGCAGCAGACGTGAGTCCTTTGACTTTAAGGTTAGACCCATTAGAACGCGATTGGTGCAAGATTTCTCCCGCTCCTAAAAAGCCGACTCCGGTGGCAACTCCTTGAATCGCTCGACTAACCGCATCGCCCGGATGGTCATTAGCATTTAAGGGAATTAAGACAAACAGCGCGGCTCCGAGGCTGACGAGCATATGAGTTCTCAACCCGGCTGGTTTATGCTGTCGTTGGCGGTTCCACCCGATCGCGCCGCCCGCTAGGAGCGCTAAACCCAACCGCAAAATAATTCCAACCCAGTTATTTGGGTCGATTGAATAAGACACCATTGATGACTTTAGTTAAGTTTAAGTAAATAACTCTAGAGGCTAAAAGACGATTTTTGAGTTGCTAGGTCAAAATATTTTTAGCCACATCTCTCTAAAGGCATAGTTGAAAATTTATTTAAGTGTATAAAGCAACATTATTCATCAAAAATCTGTAGAGTCAGCAATAGCATCTAACTTTAATTCAACAATTTTTTGCCGTTTTACCGATCGTAAAATGTATCATATTTAACTTATTTCAAGTGTGAGAATAATCTTAACGAACAAAGTGGGGATACTACTCCTGAATATGGGTAAACCTGCTGTTGCTCGTGATCCCCTACCAGAGCTAATGTTATATAGAAGGCTAAATTTGTCGTAGCTCTATTTGTTTTCGTCTCGTTTATTGAATTAAAAGTGAGTTAAAATCATGCCCAAATGCCCTTGCTGCGCAGAAAACCTGCTCCGTCATATCCGGCATGGAGAAATTTACTGGTTTTGCTCTCACTGCTGGCAAGAAATGCCGGATTTAGCATCAGAAATTGTTGACCGCTCCAAAAACTCTTCCTCAGACCAAAAAACGTCGATCGCAGTCGCTCCTCGCTAGAAATTCTGGTTTTTTAGAGAGACTGCTGCCATAAGAAATGTATCCTTTATGCTGGCAACCCAAGGCACGAATGGGCTTGCCCAGATCGTCATCTCTCTGAGTAGCCAAGATTTTTCTATTTCCCTCACCTGCTCGGACTATGAGCGTCAAATCTCAAAAAGCCAGTCGGATCGCAGCCCAACTTCTATCAGAAACTGGAGATCTCTTATTTAGAGACACAGCGTGTTGAGCAGTGCGAAAATTCAAGCGATCGGTGGGTGAACTTTTGCTAGCTTTCAACTTCTGAAGAATTCTCTGTAAAAAAATTCCGTTAATCTACCGATTTCAACCCGAAATTCTTAAACTGATAGAGAGAGCCTGTGTTTTCACCTTTCTTAAGGTTGCTTGTCTAAGGGTTAGGTAATCGTGAGAACGGTGAACTGTACGCTAGAAGGCTCGCGCTGATTCGGTAGGTTTCTTTCTACGATCGGCGGTGTGAGATAACGTATAGGTTTACAGCACACCCTTTTGTATACACGTCAAGAGGAAAGACAGAATTATGGGATTATTTGACCGAATCAGCCGGGTTGCCAGAGCCAACATTAACGATCTTGTGAGCAAGGCTGAAGACCCAGAAAAAATTCTGGAGCAGGCTGTTATCGATATGCAAGAAGACCTGGTGCAGTTGCGTCAGGCAGTGGCAAGCGCGATCGCTAGCCAAAAACGCAGTGAGCAGCAATATAACCAGGCGCAGACGCAATCTAATAACTGGCAGCAAAAAGCCCAGCTCGCGCTGCAAAAAGGCGACGAAAATCTCGCTCGTGAAGCGCTGCTTCGCAAGAAGACTCATGCGGATACAGCCACTACGCTCAAGACGCAACTCGACCAGCAGGTCACTCAAGTTGACACGCTCAAGCGCAGTCTAATTGCTTTAGAGGGCAAGATCTCTGAAGCCAAAACCAAGAAAGATATGCTGCGGGCACGGGCAAGCGCTGCTAAAGCGCAAGAGCAATTGCAAAGCACCGTGGGCAACCTTGGCACCGGCAGTGCAATGGCAGCTTTTGAGCGGATGGAAGAAAAGGTCTTGCAGCTTGAAGCGCGATCGCAAGCGGCGGCTGAATTGGCAGGTGCCGATCTAGAGAGTCAGTTTGCCGCGCTAGAGTCAGGAGATGTCGATCTTGAACTCGAAGCAATGAAGGCTCAAATGCTGGCTCCGAGCACGTCTCCAAACCAAGCTCAGTTGCCTGGAACTGCCCCGGCTGCGACCAGTCCTCAAGCGAAGACAACTGCCTCTCCTCAAGATCAACAAGCGGTTGATGCTGAGCTAGAAGACCTGAAAAAGCAATTGGATCAGCTTTAAGCGCATTGTAAATTGTAAAATTCTGCACTCAGATCTCCGGCTTTTATAGGAAGTCGGAGATTTTTATTTTTGCAACGTTTGTGGGATTGATTTCCCAGATGAATGCAACCGATCGGGCATTGCCCCGATGCTACAGAGACGTTTTGACGGAACCTCTCTATCCAATATCGCTGTCATCCATGATGTGCGATTCAAATTAAGTTGGGATAAAGCTTTAGAATTGTGAACGGATGTTAATGACAGTAGTGAGATATGAGTAGCGTTCGTGTGATTGGGGATAGCGAATTTGAGACAGAAGTCTTAAACGCCGCTCAGCCTGTGCTGGTCTATTTTTGGGCTTCGTGGTGTGGTCCGTGTCGGCTGACGGCTCCTCTAGTCGAGAGCCTTGCATCGAGCTATCACGATCGCTTAAAGGTGATCAAGATGGAGGTCGATCCCAACCCTGGAACAGTTTCGATGTGCAAAGTAGAAGGGGTGCCTGCGTTTAGATTCTTTGAAGGCGGAGAAGTGAAAAAAGCGAGTGAAGGTGCAATCAGTAAGCAAAAACTAGAGGATTTTGTGTTGTCTCAGCTTTCGGCATAAGGTGACGCAACCTATCTATCCAAAGCGGTACACTTTAGATCTTGTTTCTATCGTCTCAACACAGATGAGCGATCGTGTATGCAATTTGCCACTCGTTTAGAACCGCTACAAGCCAATGTCTTTGCTGACATGGATCGGGCAAAAACCAAAGCCAAAGCTGCCGGACGTGATGTCATTGATCTATCGTTGGGGTCGTCTGATTTGCCCACTCAGCCCCATGTGCTAGACGCGATCGGGCGATCACTCTACGACCCCAGCACTCACGGATATCTCTTGTTTCACGGCACTCAAGCATTTCGTAAGGCAGCGGCTAATTGGTATACGCAAAAATTCGGCATTGCTGTCGATTCAGAAACAGAGGTCTTGCCCCTCATCGGTTCTCAAGAAGGGACTGCCCATCTGCCCCTCGCGATTTTGAATCCTGGCGATTTTGCGTTGCTGCTCGATCCGGGCTATCCCTCTCATGCAGGAGGCGTTCATCTGGCAAGTGGTCAGATTTACCAAATGCCGTTAAAGGCAGAAAACGGATTTTTACCAGTCCTACAAGATATTCCATCTCATGTTTTAGAACAGTCGCGGATGATGGTGTTGAGCTATCCTCACAATCCGACGACCGCGATCGCGCCTCTCTCCTTCTTTAAG
>JBBRMC010000330.1:0-4864 GCA_038231055.1 Leptolyngbyales cyanobacterium | reverse complement strand
CGCAGTTGCAAGTCTGCACCCTGCAATGCTTTGATTAGCCGATCGCCATATTGACCATCAGCAGTGAGTTGATAAAGAGCGCGGGCTGCCGAATATTGCACCCGATCAACCGGATGATTGAGAAAGGACTGGACGAGGGGAATCGCTTCGATCGCTCCGAGCGTTCCGAGCGCTTCTAAAATCGCGTCGTAGGGTTGAGGAAAATCGGGTCTAACGGGCGATGGTTCTGTTCCAGGCACCTCGTTTTTGAGTAGCTGAATTAAGACGGGAATGCAGGAGTGATCGTCCAGCATTTCTAGCGACTGTGCTGCTGCTTCTCGGACATAGAAATCTGAACAGGAAAGACTCTCGATCAGAGCAGGAACGGCGCGACGATCGCCCAGTTTGCCCAACGCTCTCGCCGCATTTCGCCGCAGCGGATAACCACCTGCTTCGGTGCGATCGGCTTCATCGTTGAGGGCATCTATCAATCGTTCAACCACTCCGGGCTGATTGACTCGAAACTTTCCTAACCACCAGGCAGCGTAGACACGCAACCCTAAATCGTCCGATCGTAGGTTCTCGATCGCCTGAGATGGAGTCAGTTGTTCACCGTTAAAACTGTCAGAAGCATCAGACATGAGACTTGCAAGAAAAGAGCCACCGATGTTTAGTTTAGCGCTTGATCGCGACTCTCCCATCAGTCACAAAAAACAACCTTTATTCATACATATTAATAACTTATGTTAAGATTAGTAATATAAATTCATAACCCTTCTGTAACAGGCATCCATCATGTCGATTACCGCTTTTTTAATCAAAATCTTTAAGCCAAGCATCAGTTCTGGCTTTTGGACTCAGACCACTTGGGCTATCCTCCGAACCGTTGCAGGCATCATGATGATCCACAACGGGCTAGACAAACTTGGCGACATTGAGAGTTTCTCTCACGCTTATGTTGAGGTGATCGGGTTACCATTCCCGATCGTGTTCAGCTACTTGGCAGCGTTTACCGAGCTACTGGGTGCGCCGCTCTTGGCGATCGGGCTACTCACCCGTCCCGCAGCCTTAGGTTTATTTGGAACCATGTGTGTGGCAATTTACCACCACATTCTTGTTGCCGGACTAAACCTTCCTTATTTAGAATTGTCTGCGGTGTATGCAGCCTGCTTCCTGCTGTTTGCGGTGAATGGGGCAGGTTTGTTTTCAACCGATGCGCTGATCGTCAATTGGTTAGATGCTAGTGCATTGTCTTTGCAAGCAAAGCAGGTGATGCGTCTAGAAAAAGCTTATCAAGCTTCGACCACTCAACAGGAATCTGTTAAGTAGTCGCTGTACCTTTCAAGAATTGAGTTTCAAACTCTAGACAATAGTGAACGCGTGAACAAGCTCTAGAAGAAATTCTGGAGCTTTTTTTGGGTCTAATAGTCGGCTACGTCTCTTTGTCTACCCTGTGGATGAGTTTGAATCCCTCTCTTGACTCTAGTAAGTATGAAGAAAATTCGTTAAAGTCTTATTTCATTCGTCGAGCAATTTTATGCTAGTGACGCACTTCTTATCTTGTTACTATGCCCATGCTTATATCAAAGCATTTAGATTAATGACGGCGGCGCGGCTAGAATCGCTTGACCCGATCGAGTCTTCAGACGAGTCTCCTCATTTTATCGACGCAGACAGAAATTAGATAAGCCTAATTAAAGACGAGACTGCCCATCCGCCCTTAGGAGCCAGAAGCCCGGCTTCCCCTCTCTAAGGAAAACTACCGTGTACACACAAGTTGATCCGATCCGTCATTGCCAAAACCTTTCGCCCCCTAAATCCCCCATTCTGGTGGACTTTGAGATGAAACGAGGTTTTAGAGGTCAAGCTATTTATCTTGTTCAAAGTCCCCCAATTTGGGGGATTTAGGGGGCATAAGCCGACTCAAACGAAGCGACGAGGACTTGTGTGTACACAGTAGCTCTAAGGAAAAGGGGCTAGGGGCAGTCTTCGACCCGCTTCGCGAGGAGGGTCTTCAGTTTCATTGCGCCCATCTATGTCTTAGGAGTGAAATGCAAGTGCCACTTGCATCCACAGCCCGAACTTGCTAGCATAAATCTAATCAGTGCTTGCTTAGACAGCAACGCCCTGTGATCTAAAAATCGAGTCCTTAGAATTTTAATGACCTCAAAATCTCTGGCGACTGTTCTTCCTAAGAGCAGCGAGCCACTTGCGCTTGACTGGACAACGGTGATTTTTTTGACCGCAATGCATGGGCTAGCACTTCTGGCTCCCTGGTTTTTCTCTTGGTCTGCTTTGGGTGTGGCTCTATTTCTCCACTGGTTATTTGGCGGAATTGGCATTTGCTTGGGATATCACCGCCTCTTGAGCCATCGCAGTTTTCAAGTTCCTAAGTGGTTAGAGTATACGATCGCGACATTAGGTGCGCTTTCTATTCAAGGCAGCCCCCTAGCTTGGGTCGGAGGGCATCGTCAGCATCATGCCCATACCGAAGACATTGATAAAGATCCCTATTCAGCACGACGCGGGTTTTGGTGGAGTCATATGCTGTGGCTGCTCTACCGTCGCCCTGAATTCTTCGATCGTGAGACTTATTCTAAATATGCGCCTGATTTGGCGCGTCAGCCGTTTTATCGCTGGCTCGATCGCTACTTTTTGGTGTTGCAGATTCCGCTAGCGATTTTGTTGTATGCCTTGGGTGGATGGTCATTTGTACTCTATGGAATTGTGGTACGATCGGTCTTGCTGTGGCACTCAACGTGGTTGGTTAATTCGGCGGCTCACGCGTGGGGTTATCGTACCTTTGAGGCTGAAGATGGTTCTCGTAACCTTTGGTGGGTATCGCTTGTAACCTACGGTGAAGGCTGGCACAACAACCATCATGCCTATCCTCATGTGGCAAAGTCTGGCTGGTACTGGTGGGAAGTTGACACGACTTGGTGGGCAATTAAAGTGCTCAAAAGTTTGGGGTTAGCAAAGAAAGTCGTGATGTCTCCAGTCCAGGTAGACGTTGAGAAATAAAGCAGTTCAGATCACTCTCGCGCAGTCATTTGTTTATCAGCCTCCGACCTCTGCCCACGGTGCCAAGCGCATTCTCGTTAAACCAAATTTGGGTTACCCGGCTGCGGCTCCAGTGACGGTGAGTCAGAAGGTTTTGGGGCAGGTTTTAACCGCATTACGGCAAGCCAGCCCGAATGCTGAGATCCTGATTGTGGAGGGGGTTTGCTCTCCGGTGAGCTTGGCGGATATCGCTGAACAAAATGGGCTGCATTCTCTGCTAGATGAAGGAATGCAGCTTTTAGATGCGGATACTCTTCCGCTTGTAGAATATCCCAACCAAGCTCCAGTTCCAGTGCGCTTTCAAACGATGTGGGCACCTGCTCTGCTGCAAGAAGTTGATTGTCGGATTACAGTTGGGACGTTGAAGCGAACTATCTTAAAGGATGAGCCGCTAATTTCTGCCTCGCTGAAAAACCTCTATGGGCTATTTCCGAGATCGAAGTATAAGGCTCGTAGTCCAAATTCTCGTGGACAACTGCATCGCCCGTCGGTGCCTCAAGTGTTGCAAGATGTCTATTTTTGCGTTGGACATTTGTTTGATGGGGCGGTGGTGGATGCCGATCGACGGCTAATCAGTCGCGACTGGAAGCCCGATAAAGGAGCCACGATTCCATTTGGCAAGGTGTTTTTTGGCGACGATCCGATCTCGGTTGATCGCGTCGCCTGTCAAACCGCAGGAGAGGCAATTCCTTATTATTTGGATAGGATTGATCAGATTCGATCTTATCAATAATCATCGAATCAACTCTTACGTCTGTGGTTGGAATGACTCGATTTTTATTGAGGGCTGATCATTTGGGCGGGTTGCACGATCGAGTCGAACTCCTCGCCTGTTAAGTAACCCAATTCAATGCAAGCGTCTCTAAGAGTAGTGTTGTCTTGATAGGCTTTTTTAGCAACCTGAGCCGAGGCATCGTAGCCAATTTTCGGGTTCAATGCGGTCACTAGCATGAGTGAATTGTTGAGAAAATCATCAATGCGATCGCGATTGGGTTGAATTCCGATCACCATGTGTTGAGTGAACGAGCTACACGCATCAGATAATAACTGGATGGAATGTAAAAGATTGTGAATGAGAACGGGTTTGAAAACGTTGAGTTCAAAGTTGCCTTGACTTCCGGCAAATCCGATCGCGGCATCATTTCCCATCACTTGCACACACACCATCGTCATCGCTTCGCACTGAGTCGGGTTGACCTTTCCTGGCATAATCGATGACCCTGGCTCGTTGGCAGGTAAGATTAATTCTCCTAGCCCACAGCGCGGACCGGAACTCATCCAGCGCAGATCATTGGCAATCTTCATCAAAGCACACGCCAGCGTTTTAACTGCTCCACTAGTCGCCACGATCGTGTCATGGGCTGCCAATGCTGCAAATTTATTGGGTGCACTGACAAACGGCAGCCCAGTTATTTGAGCAATTTCTGCTGCCGATCGCACTGCAAATTCAGGGTGTGTGTTGAGTCCGGTGCCGACGGCGGTGCCTCCGATCGCTAACTCATACAATTCAGGTAGCGTGGCTGCAATGCGCTGCCGGCTCTGATCGAGTTGGGCGACATAGCCAGAAAATTCTTGACCTAACGTGAGTGGAACGGCATCCATCAAGTGAGTTCGACCAATTTTAATGATGTCTTCAAACTCATTTGATTTCACTAGTAATGCATCGCGTAACGTCGTTACCATTGGTATTAAACGCTGGTGAATTACCTCTGCGGCTGCAATATGCATCGCTGTGGGGAATGTATCGTTAGACGATTGTGACATATTAACGTGATCGTTGGGATGAACGGGAGTTTTACTTCCCAACACGCCGTTTGCAAGCTCG
>JBBRMC010000329.1:0-4884 GCA_038231055.1 Leptolyngbyales cyanobacterium | reverse complement strand
TCCGGCTGAGATTTTGCCGCGCATTTTTGAGCCGTTTTTTACCACCAAAGCTGCCGGACAAGGAAGCGGATTGGGCTTAGACATCAGCCACAAAATTATTCAAAAACACGCAGGAACAATCGAGGTTGAAAGCCAACCAGGACGCACCACGTTTCGGGTGATATTGCCGACTGAGTGATGCAGACGATCGTCCTCTCTATCGAGCAGACCTTTATCTAATTGCTACGGCGAGGGAAAGAGGGTAAGTCAACGGCAGCAAGGGATTTCAGCTTTTTAGTAGACCGTAGAGGATAGACGATCGGAGACAGCCCACTCGCCACCAGGGGCAGTTCGCTTTCTGTCACCTCTTCTAGAGCGGGGTCATTAGTCACTGGCGATCGCAGTGTGATAAATGGCGATGAAGATTGCGCCAACTCAGATGGCATTAGCTCAATCACGTCCGATTGAGGCAGTTTAGGCTCAAACAAATCAGGAGTTTGCTCTGGGTTAGTAGATTCCTCGATCGCGTGAATTTCGTTGAGAATTTCCTGATCGTTTTGTGAATCTGCAAAATCAGCCGCAGAAATGAACAGGTCAGCCGCAGACTCTTCAAATGATTGCAGAGCATCCTCGAATTTTTGTTCTAAATCTTCGACCCCACGTGAAGTATGGTTGCTAGGAATCAACTCCTCTGGTTGAGTTTCGTCTACTGAAAGCAATTCGTCGGGGGTAAATAATTGAATTTCGGGAGAAAGCGATGATTCGGGTTCTAACGTCGTCGATCGCTGAATCGTGTAGCTCACCACAGGCGGATCAATTTTAGGCGCATCCATGACGGGCAGTTCAAATGGCTTTTCTTCGACTTCTACCATCGGTGCATTCTCGACCTCTTGATAGACGGCTAAATCGTCCGTCTCGAAGGTGGGTTCTTCATCCCAAGGCGACGGAATATAGACGGACTGAGGGTCTTCTAATAGCGGGTCGAGTTCTAGGAATTCGGGTTGGGCTGACCAGGGTTGGACGGGTTGAGCTTTGGGCGCTAACAAATCGGAAGGATGGCGAATCACATCTTGTCTGAAAGGCTCTGCTTTTAAGTTGAGCGAGTCATCAAAACTATCAGCCGATTTAACAGTAGGGACATCGAGACACTTTTCTAAAGCCGTCTTAAACTGCATCGTGTAGCGCTGCTGACGCAGGAGACGCGATCGTAGATCTTTGCAAGCATTCTCAGTTTGATGGACGAGCTGCGTTTGCTCGGTATAGCGCTGTTGCGTCAAGGCACAATCTCGCTCTAGCTGGGCAACTTGTTCTTGACTGGCTTCTAGCTGCTGAGTCAGGGTCTCAACCAAGATTTGCTGTCTCTGAGCGATTTGCTGATATTGCTCAATTTCTCGAAACAGCTTCACAACCTGCTCTTGCGTCGTCGTTAATTCTTGGGTTTGCTGGGTGATGAGGGCAGTTTGCTCTTGCGATCGCCGTTTGATTTGGCTCGATTGTGACTCCCAGTTGCGTCGCTCTAGGCGCAGCATATTGCGAGTTTGTTGCAGCGCTTTAGTTAAGTTGGCGATTTGAGCGTGAAATTCCTGGTCTTGTTTTTCTAACACGCTGATCAGATCGTCTTTTTGTCGGCAAACGTCTTGATTGTGTTGCTCTAATTGTTGAATGCGATCGCGCAATGATTGCACCAATTCAGCCGGATCTGGGATGGCAGAAGTTTCGTGAGGAATCTTATCAACGGGCAGCGCGTTGGGAAAATCGACCGTTATCCACTCTTCGGCAAGCGAGTCTGGCTCGACTGGCTCAGGCAGGGGAACGGACTCAAACAAGCTGGAATTATTGTTTGAATTTTCGGCTTCACTCATCACTGTTTACCCTAGAAGAAAGGAACCCTACGATCGTGGCTTGGTTGGTGAAGACTCAAATCAATGTTTGAGTTCTCCAGACTTAGTTATACCGATAGTTTCTTAGAATTGAACCATCTGTCTAAGATTTCTGTAATCCCAATCAGCCTTAAAGGACATTGGCTCAAGCCCTATAAGACACTCTTTTACCACAGAAGTTTGTTTTACTAAACGCAAGTGCAAAGAATATCTCATTTTTTAGGTTTATTTAAGATTTCTTCTAATAATGCCTGGTGCATCAAGGCACGATCGACGAGGGAATGAATCTGATCATCTGAGAGCGCATCGCCATTTGCATAAAGCTCTAGCCAGGTTTGACTGATCTGATCTGGGTTCAACGGCAGGTCTGTCAACTCCCAGCCTGGAATCTCTAGGTCATCCATCAATCGGCTCACTTTGGGGTCATAGCTCAACGCACAACAGCGACAGCCCTCAGCCGCCGCCATAATCAGCCCATGTAACCGCATCGCGATCGCCATTTCCACCCCGCGAAACACGCCTTTTAATTCCTGCGGGTTTTCGAGCGTGAGAATCTTGCTCACGCCTGGAAGCTGAGGCTGAATGGCTTGGGCGATCGCTAAGTCTTGACTCGCCTGAAAGGGAAGGAGTAATAAACAAACCTGCGTCGCTTTTTGAAAATCAATTAGGGCACGAGTCAGAACGGTCACGCGATCGGGCGTTAATAGCGGATGTGATCTCAAATTCACAGCAACTCTAGGCGCAGGCAGATTCCACAATCCCGGTACGGCTTCTGACTCCATCGCCCAAACTGGGTCGGGAGCCAGCATCGACGAGATGCCCCAATCGTGAAGCAACGATGCAGAGCCGCGATCGCGCACACTGACTCCGGCACACTGCTTTAAGACGTGTTGTGTCAACGATCGAGTCAGCGATCGATTTAACGGACCAATGCCCTGTGCCCAGGCGATCGTCGTCAGTCCCATTAGCTGAGCGAGTTTCATCAACCCGCCGTAATAAAAAGGACTGAGGGGACTGGTTGCATCTTGCATTAAGCTACCGCCGCCCCAGATAAAAATATCCGACGTTCGGAGTGCCTGAACGACAGATATGACGGACTTACGATCGCAGCTTGCAACGCCATAGCGATCACAAGTTTGTGGAGGGTTGCCCGACAGAACTAAAGGCTCTATTTCGGCAGGCAACATTTGCAGCAGAGAAGCCAGCAGTGCCTCATCGCCCCCGTTTCCCATGCCATAGTAGCCACACAACACCGCTCGACGCTTATCCATGTTTAGACGTTTGAGTTTTGAATCAAAGCAAGCGTGTAGGAACAACTCGCCCTAAACTGTTAAGAACATGATTTTATTCCCTTGCCTCCTCAAATCTTAAGACGAGCGATCGCTACCCGTCTAAACTCCACCCTCAAATTTTTATGCACGTTCTCTCGATTCCGACTTGGGTGATTCATGTTTCTAGCGTCATTGAATGGATCGCGGCAATCTGGCTGATTTGGCGCTATGCCGAAGTCAGTGGAAATCTGGCATGGAGATCGCTCTCATTTGGAATGTTGCCTGCGTTGGTCAGCGCAATGTGTGCCTGCATCTGGCATTTCTTCGACAATCCCGCCTCGTTAGATTGGGTCGTGACGGTGCAAGCTGCGATGACGGTTGTCGGAAACTGCACGTTAGCGATCGCGGGCTGGTGGATTTGGCGATCGTCCAAAATCTTGATGAAAGAATCGGATGGTCAAGCCCCGATCGAGGACGATTGAGTGAGCTTCCAAGATTTACTCGACCGAGATCGCCTATGTCTAAATTTACGCTACTGCTTGAACGAACTCTGCTTTACGTGATCGCAACAACTGAACAAACGTGTCACTAACGGTGTGATCTTTTGTGTCAGCCGCGTATTGAATCAGCATTTCACGGAGCGCGATCGCATCCTCCAGCTTGAGAAAGTTTACCAACATAAAATAGACTCCTCGAAAGCGTGGATCGCCTAAGTGTTGCTCCTGCCTTTCTGGGTGTTCTAAAAAGGTTTGAACAATAAAAAATTCAGCGATTTTGTCGTGGCGAAAGTACCATTCTTTGGCAGGTTTCCCGTCACTATTTCTAGACTGACGGCTAACAACCATTTTGTGCCGTTCCATACCCAACAGTTCCTCTAAAAACTGTTCTTCTGGCAACGCTGTCTCGTCGTTGAGTCGCATCTGGTAAACTGCTTCCGAGAAAACATCGAGCGGAAATTCTTGCCCCAAATGCTTTTCTTGGTACTCCTCTTTTATGACCGCATACTGCTGTTCTTGCAAGCGGAACAAATCAGGCTGTTTGTCGGCGGCAATCATTGAAGCAATCACGGTCAAATCCATTGGGTTAGAGAGAATGCGCTGAGTGGCTTCTAGTTCTTCTAAGGGTTGTCGATCGTTCAAGACTTGTTCAAGATAACGAGAACACGACTGTTCATAGGCTTGCTCGCGAATCGGAGCATAGTCAGGAATTAGCGGTTTGCGAGAGAGCAGAAATGCTTGAATGTGCGATCGCGCTAACGGTTGCATCACAATCTGTTTTGCGGTTGAAGGAGGTGTCCATTCCATAGGCTGGGTTGCCAGAATAATGTCACCTTTGAAGTAGTTTTCGGTGAATTCGACAATCTTTGCGCGTGTGTCTGCACTGACTTCATTTAGACCATCAATGCAGATGGCGATCGCGCCACTGTAAATCAAATTCTGCAAAAACTTCGGGTCTTTAATCTCTTCTCCGTGCAGCTTTTTTTGAATTGCTTCAATTACACCATCGGCGCACTTCGTTGCCGGAAGATAAACCACAACTCGCTGCGACTGCTGGCAAAGGTGACGTAAAAACATGGTCTTGCCTAATCCCGAAGCGCCTTCTAGCACAACTTGCCCCTTAAACCCTGGAATAGCCTCTCGAATCGGTTTGATGTCTCCTGAGTTTGGATCTTTGATGTCTGAATTCTCAAAATAGGCTTGTGGTTTAAAGTTTTCTAGCCCAGCGTCGGCAAGCAGTGATTGACGAAAGGGGGC
>JBBRMC010000328.1:0-4893 GCA_038231055.1 Leptolyngbyales cyanobacterium | reverse complement strand
TTAATGCCAACGCCTGAAGGTAGAGCGGTTCTGCCTCCTCGTACCGTCCTTGAGCGCGATAGAGTTCTGCCAAATTGTTGAGGCTGGTTGCCACAGAGGGATGTTGCTCTCCTAATCGCTGCTCGACGATCGCTCGACATTGCTCATACCATTGCTCTGCCTCTGCAAAAGCTGACTGTCCCTCATGAAACCAAGCGATCCGAGTGGCGGGTACAATCAAATCGTCATCCGACAGCCAGGGGTTGAGCGTCGTTGCCGCTTCTTTGAGGTGGGGAATGGTAGGCAAAACAGCCTGAAGAATAGAGAGCGTTGGCTGTTGTGGAATTTTTTGCCCCTCTCTCACCATGACTTTACAGAACGATCGCTTCATCTCAGCCGCTTCTGCCATCTGCTCTCGCTTAACGGCAAAAAATTCTCGCAGCAGTTGATGCAACTCATACATTTCTGCTTGAGTTCGAGACAGCAAACTCAGCCCGACTAGCTTCTCATCCAGCAAGTCTTCCAACTCTTCCTCATCCACCTCTGGTAAACATCCTTGCACCAACGCCCACGGAATCTCAGCCAGCGCAAACAGACTCAACAACGCCGCTAACTTCTGTGCGTCCTCATTCAGTTCTTGCCAACTCAACTCAAACGCCGCCGTCACACCCAACAATGCCGTCATTCCTTGTTCGCGTTTTAGTAGCGCTTTCGCCTCTAGCTTTTTATTCTGCAACCGCTGCCAAAGTTTAGCCACCGACACATCCTTTTTCTTCGCTAGATAGCGCCCGACTAGCTCCAATCCCAACGGCAAATAGCCTAGCCACTCGCAAACTTGCTTGGCTGTCGCTAAATCTTGATCAACTCGCTGATCTTTAACGCTCGCTCTCAATAACGCCAACGATCGCTCCTCTGACAGCACCTGAATCTCAAAATTTTGTACCGGAAGACCAAAGCGCGATCGCGTCGTCAGCAAGACTCGAAACTGCGATCGCTGGGGTGGCAAAACGGATGCAATGTCATCGTACTGCTGCACATCATCCAACACAATCAGCGTTTCTTTTTTCTCCCAATCTTGCCAACACCGCGCCACCTTTTGAGCTAACTCCAGATCCTTTGGGATTGAAAGACCTAGATGCGTTTGTGCAAACAATACAATCTGCGAGCCAATATCTTCTCTCGCCCTTAGCCAGCAGATTCCTCCTGGATAGGTGCCCATGTCTCGCTGCTGAAGGGCATACTGCGCCGCTAATTCAGTCTTACCGATGCCGCCCATTCCGGTGATTGACGAGATGGCGATCGTCGTTCCTGCTTGCAATTGCTCGTGTAAGGTTTTGAGATCATCATCTCGCCCGACGAATGTGATCGCTCCGCTATAAGGCAGATTTTGTGGGGTGCTTTTCTTTGTCGGTGCCCCTCCCGACGACTCTAGTCAACGCTGAGGTGGAACCCCATAGTTAAAAGTAATGGGACTATTCTGCGCTTGAATCACAGGAGCTTGTGGATCGTTAACTTGCAAGCCTTGCCCTTCAAAAACTTGTTGAACATTACGCCCGCTTATTTCACCGATCGCAATCTCTTGATGAATTTGTTGAGCTAACGTCTGAACTTCTTCCTTAAATTGTGGATCATTATCCATTTCCACTTGCAAATAGGCAATCAGTCGATCGAGTTCTGCTTTTGATCCTTGCTCAATCGAGGTAATCGCTAATTCCGCAGTCGGCTTCCCTCGCATTTTCTCCCAAATCTTCTGTCGAAGTGCATCCATTTTCAAGATCGCGCCTTCCGTAAACTTTTTGGCAAGCTCTCCTGCCCCCGATTCGATGAATTTTGTGAACGCAAGATTCGCAATTGTGACAGCCGTCAACGTGGTTACAGGTTCCATTGAGAAAACTCCGGGTGGGGATATCTCTTTTATACCCAAAGAATCTAGTCTGTTCCGAAAATTGCCATCATTCCAATAAAAAACGACACGCTTCTCAGATTAAGTGCGATCGTTATGTCTTGTGGAGTGTTTGTTCCGACTCAAAGCGCGACACGGTTCACTTATTCATCGGTGAATGGGTCTACCTGCAAGACGAATCCAGCTAAAACCGCTTCTCCAGAGAGTTGAACAGGCAGCGACTTCACTTCTGTGTCCTGTCTTGGACGATACACTTCGACCTGTTGATCTTGAGGATTAAACAGCCAGCCCAGCCGCACCCCGCTATCGAGATATTCCTGCATCTTTGCTTGTAGAGTCGCCAAGTCATCGGTACGCGATCGCAGTTCAATCACAAAATCAGGGGCGATCGGCGGAAATTTTTTACGTTGTTCGGGCGTAAGTGCTTGCCATCGAGAGAGTTCTACCCACGCTGCATCTGGAGAGCGGTCACTTCCACCCGGTAGCTTAAACAGAGTCGAAGAGCTGAACACTTTTCCCAGTTTGGTTTGGCGATTCCAGATATTTAAATCAGTAATGTGATCAGCTTCTCGGCTGCCGCTATCTCCTCCTACGGGTGACCTAACAATCAACACTCCTTTTGCATTGCGCTCAATATTTAATTCAGGATTGTGAATGCAGAGTTGATAAAATTGCTCATCGGTCAAATGAACGCCTTGCATATCTACCAGTAAAGGAAGGGTCAGTTCCATCGTCTGTGACTCCCATTGATAACGGTCTTCCAGAAGTTAGTGTCCAGGTCTTTAAAAGCGTGATTCTGATGGTCTCACATTATTCTATAGAGTCTCTGAGATGGAGTTAATGACTGTCTTGACTCTCAAAAAATCCCGTTAGCCACTCTTTAATGTGATGGGTCGCCCGACAATCGTCTTCGTTATAAATCACGATCGAGTCTAAAAACGCCCGATCGCCCGTCGCCAACCATTGAGCGTACCAATAAATCGATTGAGCACCGTTAGCGCTAGAGTCTCGCCAATCAAACCCTAACCATCGAGCAATATGCTTAAGCGCATAGCTTTCAACAGGCAGCGTCACCGATTTTGTGACCCGATCGTGCAAATCGACAAAGCGCGATAGCAACGGCATAATCCGTTCTTTAGGAGTGCCATATAACTCGGCAAGTCGCCCGACGGTTTGCACTTCATAGGGGCAAAAATGAAAAATGGGCGCATTTGGATACGCCCATACAAGGTCAAGAAATTCTTGCCAGATTTTTGACTCGTCTTCTGGTTTATCTGCCAGCAACGAATGGAAAACTTCAGTTTTTTGCTGTCGATCGACCACTAACACGCCATGCAAATAAATCAAATTTAGCGACGGTTCGGCTTCGATGTCAAAATAAAGCTCGATATCCGCCGTCGGAATGAAAGAATCTTGACTGCGGTGAATGGGGTTGTGTCCGTTTCGCGATTCTGCATCGGGCAACGTGGCATAACTTTCTCCCAACAAGGCGCGATTTTGAACGGTGGATTGAGCCTGACGCACCAGCTTTCGAGCCGCCTCACTGCCAAATCCCGATAGGGGTTCTAGCTGTTTTGGGTGCAAATCTGCCAGCGATTCTAACGTCGTTAAATTCAGCGCTTGAAGTTGAAGATAGCGACTAGGTGTGACACCAGGAAGTAGGGAAAGATGCTGATCAGCTTTAGCGATCGCATAACAATGACCATACCAATGACACAAACTACAGCGACTGCGGGAGATAAATACCTCTGGCTCCTGGTCATTTTTTAAGGTGGAAAGACACTCCTCTAAAATCGCCTCCATTCGAGGAATCGCCTCCCACAAATCGACCTCGTAATAGCCTTTTTCCCGCAGCAGTAGCCACGCTGTTTCGCACCATGCCTCCTGTACGGCGGCTAGCACTTTCACATGGTAGGCGACGATGATTTGATATTCTTGCTTGGGGCGTTTGCTCAACTTAATCTCAGTCGGCACATACATCCAGTCGCCAAACACCGACTCTCCGGGCTGCTTAATCAGCAGGTCAGGAACGCTAACCAGCGTCACGCCATCTTGCTCAGCGATTAACACAGGTTGATAGATCTGATCGACTCCCTGGCTCATCAATTCTCGTGTCGCGGCTGCTCCGGCTGCCCAATCGCCCGATCGATAGCTGGGCTTCTGATAGGTTTCGCCAACTAAAATCTGCTGATGATTGGCAATGCTGTCTTGAATTAATTTCAGCAAATAGTCATTAGGAGCATCTCGTTGATTGAGATCCCCATATAAATCGAGAAACGCTCGACGGCTGCACCGTTGATAATTAAGCAGAAGGTCGGCAGTCAAAAACATAGCTATACGCTAGCAAGAAATTGGATTAACTGCATAACCATCTTTTGTCATCTGTCAAGAGATTTACGCTTTGGACTTTATTTTAAGTAGATCACACGAACCACTGATTTAGAGCAGGATGAGATATGGTTAATTTTTCCGCAAAACATATTCAACTGGAACAGTATCGGCAGCACTTTCCTTATTTACAGAATGCTGCGTACTTTAACTATGGGGGGCAAGGTCCTATGCCCCGATCGGCGATCGATGCCATCCACCACGCTCAAGAATCGCTGCAAAAAATGGGTCCGTTTTCGAGCGCGGTCAATGCCTGGATGGGAGAAGAAGCAAAACAGACGAGACGAGCGATCGCCGCAGAATTAAACGCGACCGTCGAGACGATCACTCTCACTGAAGATGTCTCAGTGGGCTGCAATATTGCCCTCTGGGGCATTGATTGGAACGCTGGAGATCACCTGTTACTAACCGATTGTGAGCATCCTGGCATTGTGGCGGCAGCGCAAGAGATTCAGCGTCGATTCAAAATCGAGGTGTCGATATGTCCGTTAAAGGCGACTCTAAATGAGGGCGATCCGGTCGCGGTGATCACAGAGCATTTGCGCCCTCAGACTCGGCTCGTCGTCCTCAGCCACATTCTTTGGAACACCGGACAAGTTTTGCCCTTGGCTGCGATCGTGTCT
>JBBRMC010000327.1:0-4894 GCA_038231055.1 Leptolyngbyales cyanobacterium | reverse complement strand
TCTAGACTCCAGATGTAGACGAAATAAGACATTTTCAGAAGATTTGCGTTAAGTAAACGAGAAAGACTAGCTCTTTGCTTGCTTAATTTTGGTTCTTTTGACTATAATTCAGAAAGCCCCCATCAATACGACTACGATGCTCAACTAATATAAGGAGAATTGGGTGGAAGACGTAGAACTGACTCTAACGCCAGACGATTACAGCCTTCTCACTGACCTCTATCAACTGACGATGGCAGCCTGCTATGTCGGCGAAAATCTCGACCAACGCCGCGCCAGTTTTGAGATGACCGTCCGTCGATTGCCACCCCAGTGTGGATATCTGATTGCAATGGGGCTGGCTCAAGCGCTGGACTATTTAGAGAAATTTCGATTTAGCGCTGCTCAGATTGCCGCCCTCCAATCGATCGGTATTTTTGACCATGCGCCAACCCAATTTTGGACTCTGCTACAAGAAGCCCGATTTAGCGGCGACGTTTGGGCAGTCCCTGAAGGAACCGCTGTCTTTGCTAACGAACCCTTGCTGCGAATAGAAGCCCCTCTCTGGCAAGCGCAACTCGTCGAAACTTATTTGCTGAATACGCTGAATTATCAAACGCTGGTGGCAACTCGATCGGCGCGAATGCGTGATGTAGCCGGAGCAGACGCAACCCTGCTAGAGTTTGGTACTCGCAGAGCCTTCAGTCCCCAAGGGGCTTTGTGGGCGGCTCGTGCAGCCCTCGCCGCCGGATTGGATGCCACATCTAACGTGTTAGCGGCTGTCAAATTAGGACGTACCCCGTCTGGAACAATGGCTCACGCACTTGTGATGGCATTGAGTGCGACAGAAGGGACTGAAGCAGAGGCATTTACAGCGTTTCATCGCTACTTTCCCGGTGCGCCGCTGTTGATTGACACCTATGACACGATCGCCGCTGCCCAATCATTAGCCGCCCAAGTCAAAGCGGGGAACCTTCAGCTATCGGGAGTGCGAATTGATTCGGGTGATCTGGGTTCACTGT
Source organism: Leptolyngbyales cyanobacterium (assembly GCA_038231055.1). GTDB lineage: Bacteria > Cyanobacteriota > Cyanobacteriia > Leptolyngbyales > Leptolyngbyaceae > Phormidesmis_A. Next base: position 3,893 of record JBBRMC010000327.1, on the reverse strand, counting down.
CTCAGCAGGTACGGGCAATCTTGCCGGGAGTCGCCATCATCGCCAGTGGTGACTTAGATGAATGGAAAATTGCTGAACTCAAGGCAGCCGGAGCCTGTATTGATGGCTATGGTATTGGAACGCAGCTTGTGACAGGCTCACCCGTGAATGGAGTCTATAAACTGGTAGAAATTGACGGCATTCCAGTCATGAAAGAATCTCCGGGCAAGATCACCTATCCGGGGCGGAAGCAGATTTTTCGTCGTGTCGAAAACGGAATCGTGCACCACGATCGCTTAGGGTTACTCAGCGAAACGTCTTCATCAGAACAGCCTTTGATGCAGCTTGTGTGCAAACAGGGGCAGCGAATGCAAGAATCAGACAGTTTGAGCACGATCGCCGAACGAACCCGCGAATCTGTTGCCAGTTTGCCTCCATCAGTTCGGGATATCAACCAGCCTGCATCGATTCCGTTAGAGTTGTCTGATCATCTGTCTGCGCTAATCCAAAAAACTCGACGAAAAGCAGCCGAGTCGTAAGTTAACATTCCTGGATTAACCCTTCACCCCTCTAACCCTATGTTGAAAGTTGCTTTATTTGGCACCAGTGCTGACCCCCCCACGAGAGGACATCTTGCCATTTTGTGCTGGCTCTCTCAGCACTTTGATGAAGTTGCGGTTTGGGCATCTAATAACCCGTTCAAGTCTCACCAAACGGCGTTAGACCATCGAACTGCAATGTTGAAATTGCTCATTAATGACCTAAACTTGCCTCACCGCAATATTCAGGTCTATCCAGAGTTGAGCAATTCTCACACGGTGGTCACGGTTGAACGGGCGCAGGAACGTTGGCAGGGTGCGGAATTGACGCTGGTTGTCGGATCTGATTTGGTGCATCAACTGCCGAAGTGGTTTCGGGCGAGAGACTTGCTCGATCGAGTCAAGCTCTTGGTGGTGCCCCGACCCGGATACTCAATCTCAGACGGTGAGTTAGACCCGTTAAGACAAATGGGAGCCGATGTGACGATCGCTGATCTCAATGCCCCAGATGTCTCATCTACCGCCTATCGCGAACAAGGAGAAACCGAAGGAGTGACTTCTCCGATTCAGGCTTATATCGATCGGGAGCAACTGTACAGATGTCACGCACGCAGAGAAAAATTGCCCACTTATTAAAAGGAGAAGCGTTAGCAGATTTTAGAGTGGGCGTTGATAACGCAATCTTCTCAGTTGACACGGCGCTGAACCGGCTGCTGGTGCTGCTGGTAATGCGCCAAGAAGAACCCTTTTTGGGACAGTGGAGTTTGCCCGGAACCCTGGTCAGACAGGGCGAATCGTTGGAGAATGCCGCCTATCGAATTTTGGCTGAAAAGATCCGGGCGCGAAACCTTTATTTAGAGCAACTCTACACCTTTGGCGGTCCAAATCGTGATCCGCGTGAGGCAGACGACAGCTATGGAGTGCGTTATCTGTCGGTCAGCTATTTTGCATTGGTGCGCTACGCCGAAGCCGAACTGATTGCCGATGGTGTGAGCGGCATTGCTTGGTATCCCTTAGATCAGTTGCCGCAGTTGGCATTTGACCACAATACGATTTTGGAATATGGACATTGCCGGCTCAAAAATAAGCTGGAATACAGTCCTGTTGCGTTTGATGTCTTGCCCGAAGTCTTTACTTTGAGTGATCTATTTCAACTCTATACAACGGTGCTGGGAGAAAGTTTCTCAGATTATTCAAACTTCCGATCGCGCCTGCTCAAACTCGGCTTTCTCAGAGACACGGGGATCAAAGCCTCGCGGGGGGCAGGTCGTCCGGCAAGTCTTTATCGATTTGATGCAGAAGCCTTTGCACCCCTCAAAGATAAACCCTTGGTATTTATTTGACATCTCAGGTAGCAAAGGAGGCTGACAGTGAAGATTGCGATCGCTCAACTCAATCCGACGATTGGGGATTTAGACGGAAATGCTCAACGAATCTTGCAAGCCGCGCAGCAAGCCGCGAGGGAAGGAGTGCGATTGTTACTGACTCCTGAGTTGTCTCTCTGTGGCTATCCGCCGCGCGATTTGTTGCTCGACCCAAGTTTTGTTGAGACGATGACTCGGACGTTGTTAAGGTTAGCTGAAGAGTTGCCGACGGGTGTTGCGGTTTTGGTGGGAACGGTGGAACCGAATGCTCGATCGCGACAAACTGGCGGCAAGCCTCTGTTCAACAGTGTTGCTCTTTTAGAACAGGGAGCCATTTCTAAAATCTTTCACAAACGTCTATTGCCCACCTATGACGTGTTTGACGAAGACCGCTATTTTGAGCCTGGAAATGAGCCAAACCAGTTCACGCTAGAGCATTTGGGTCAACCTGTTCGGATTGGGGTCACGATTTGCGAAGACCTTTGGAATGATGAAGAATTTTGGGGCAAACGGACGTATACCTTGAACCCGATCGCGGATCTGGCTCAACAAGGCGTTGATTTCACGATTAATCTTTCGGCATCTCCTTACACAGTCGGGAAGCAACGGTTACGAGAAGCGATGCTGCAACATGGAGCCGTCCGGTTTGATCAGCCGATCATCTATGCCAATCAAGTTGGCGGCAATGACGATTTGATTTTTGACGGCAACAGTGTCGTGGTCGATCGTCACGGAAATCTAGTGTGTCGTGCCCGTGCTTTTGAGGAGGATTGGGTGGCGATCGACTACAATCCCGAAACCCAAGATTTTCTGCCCAGTTCTGTGACTCCTGCTTTTGACTGTGACGATGCTGAAATCTGGTCAGCGTTGGTGATGGGCGTGCGTGACTATGCGCGCAAGTGTGGCTTTTCTAAAGTTGTGTTGGGCTTGAGTGGCGGCATTGATTCTGCATTCGTTGCTGCGATCGCCGCCTCTGCCCTCGGTGCCGAAAATGTGTTGGGTGTTCTCATGCCGTCGCCTTACAGTTCTGATCACTCGATCGACGATGCGTTAGAACTCGCCAAAAATATTGGCATTAAAACTCAGACCTTGGCGATCGAGCATCTGATGCAAAGTTATAACAAAACTCTAGAAGACTTGTTTACTGGGACAGAGTTTGGCATTGCAGAAGAGAATCTTCAGTCTCGAATTCGAGGCACGTTGTTGATGGCAATCTCTAACAAATTCGGCTATTTGCTCGTCTCTACGGGCAACAAATCTGAGATGGCGGTTGGCTACTGCACGTTATACGGTGATATGAACGGGGGACTCGCGGCGATCGCCGATGTGCCGAAAACCCGCGTCTACTCGATCTGCAAATGGCTGGGTTCTAACGTCATTCCTGCCCACATTATCACCAAGGCACCCAGCGCTGAGTTAAAGCCTGGTCAGGTAGATCAAGACTCGCTGCCAGCCTACGAGATTTTGGATGATATTCTCGATCGCTTGATTCATCAACATCAGTCGGCTACTGAAATTGTGGCTGCTGGACATAAGCAAGCTATTGTCGATCGCGTGGTTAAGCTGGTGACGATCGCAGAATTCAAACGTCGTCAGGCACCGCCAGGGTTAAAAATCACCGATCGGGCTTTTGGTACTGGCTGGAGAATGCCGATCGCGACTAAATGGATTGCTCAAACTGCAAGAGCGATCACGGTCGATCCTGCAAAGCAGCCCTCTCAGCCCGTTTGACTTGGAGACTTTCAAGGACTGCTTCACATCCCAAGAAGTGATGGACGGCTCCTTAGGAACGTGGATTTATTAAGGTGCAACTTTTCACCCTCACCCTAGCCCTCTCCCCAAGGCGAGGGAACAAGACTCTAGCTCCCTTCTCCCCAAGGAGAAGGGTTGGCGAGGGCTTCGCCCCACTTTGTGAGGAGGGCAGAAGACGCTCACAAGTCTTACAGGTTATTGAATCCACGATCCTTAACGTCCAACTTCCTATAGTTGAATCGTGGTTTTGTCGTGCAAC
>JBBRMC010000326.1:0-4936 GCA_038231055.1 Leptolyngbyales cyanobacterium | reverse complement strand
TTGGTGCGCAGAGTGCTAAAGTGAGACATTGGGTTTCCTCCGTGGAAATTTGAAAACAACAACAACGTTTAGTTAGCTATTCGCTCTTAGCGCTCAGAGATGACTGATGGCTAATTGCTCTTTTGAAACCACTAGCAGACATAGAGTGTGCTAGTCTTTCCTCCTGTGGGAGCAGGAGAAAGCTTTTAGAACTCAAGTCGCTGATATTCTGCGACTGAGGACGCAGCAGGGCGTGCTCGTTGCCTAGCCCAATCCCGTAGGGCTGTCACCTGCTCGGTCATTGTCTTGGATAGCGGCATTGTGGCTCGGCTCGCCGCAATGATATCCAATTGGGTAAACTCTCTGTCTTGCGCGAATGCTTCGTACATTGCAGCAACTAGTGCTTGTTCGATCTCAGCACCAGAGAAGCCGTCGCAGACATTGGCTAACTGATCCAGGTCAAATCGTTCAATTTCACGACGACGCTTGGATAGGTGAATTCTGAAGATGTCTTTCCGCTCTTCGGCGTTGGGCAGATCGACAAAGAAGAGTTCGTCGAAACGTCCTTTTCTGAGAAACTCACCGGGAAGACGTTCTACACGGTTTGCCGTTGCCATCACAAACACAGGAGAAGTTTTTTCCTGCATCCAGGTGAGGAACGAACCAAAGATGCGGCTTGAAGTGCCACCATCTGAGTCAGCCGACCCAGTGCTGCCTGCGAATGCTTTATCCATCTCGTCAATAAACAGAATGGCTGGCGAGATCGACTCGGCAGTTTTGAGCGCGTTGCGGAGATTCGCTTCCGATCGACCCACCATTGAGCCGTCGTACACTCGCCCCATATCCAGCCGCAGTAGGGGTAAACCCCACAAACGAGACGTGGTTTTAGCAATCAGCGACTTACCACACCCCGGAACACCCAGAATCAGCATCCCTTTAGGTTGAGGTAAACCATATTCTCTCGCCCGTTCTGTGAATGCGTCAGAGCGTTGCTTTAACCAGCGCTTTAACTCTTCCAGTCCGCCGACAGACTCGATCGTTTCGTCTTCTTCGATGTACTCTAGGATGCCATTCCGACGAATCAGTTGCTTTTTCTCAGAGAGAACGATGTCAACTTCTTCTTCGGTGAGGCGACCTGCTGTAACCTGAGCCTTACGATAGACCTTTTCGGCTTCGTCTCGCGTCAGCCCTAAGGCAGCTTTTAAGAGTTTCTCACGCGTCTCAGTGGTAATGCGACGAGTCTTGTTTTGATCGAGCTGCTGTGTCAAAACTTGATTCAGCTCTCCCATGCTGGGCATAGCGAAATCTATAACTGCAACTTCTTTTTCAAGCTCGATCGGGACGGTTTGCACAGGAGACATCAGCAGGATCGTTTTCTGAGTGCCCTTAAAGCTAGCAACCGCATCTCGTAACCAACGGTTAACCGCAGGTGAGTCGATAAAAGGATGCAAATCTTTGAACACAAAGATGCCCGGCTCTTTTTGTCTCATCACCCACTCGATTGCGGCTTCGGGAGAAACCGTATTGTGTTGGGTGACGTTGCGGGGTTGTCCATGCTCGACAATTCCGTGAGTGACTGTCCAAAGAAAGACTCGACGCAAAGGCTTTGCTTGGGCGATCACCGCGATTGTCTGTTCAGCCCGTTCCTCTTCTGAGGTCACCAGGTAGATTAAAGGATATTGAGCTTGTATGAGAATGTTTAGCTCTTCTTGCATAACCACCGAACCCATCAGAAACGGCTCAGACATTTATTGAATAAGATTTTCTCAAACTTCAGTTGAACGCACTACAGGGCAGTGAACATAACGAAGTGAGGATTTTTAGACTGGGGACATCAGCAGGGGACGAGTTCGCCCTCTCCTTGGTTACCCGCAGCGGAACCGACTTTCTGAGGCTTACCAACTGGAAGTTCCTCGTCAGCCGTAACACCAGGTTGCTTGCCTAAAGCAACAATTTCACCATCTTTAAGAGTGACAGGAGACGTACACTCAGGACAGTTGTAAATCCGGTGAGTTTGCCCGTGAGCTTCATCTAACTGCTCAACCAGTTCTGGATGAGTTAGATAGAAGATAAGCGCTTTCTCTGCTAGGGCTGACATTGCCTCGGCAGCGACAGCGGCTCTAATTTTTAGCTGACGGTGCAGTTCTGGCGGAAGATACAACGTGACTTTTTGCTTGTCTTGCATAGGACTCTCGGTCGTTTTACCCGGGTATACCAATAAAGATATCGGCTCGCTCTAAGGCTGTCAAGATGCTAAGCCAGCATGACAGCAATATTGTTATATTCCTTTACATATGTGTAGTGATCGTTTGGCTTTAGTTCGTAGATCTCGTATCGTCTGGCTCTTGCTGGGACTGGTTTTGGTAGGTTTTCTTTCAAGCTGTGGCTCACCTGACTCAAACCTGGACACAACTTGGAAGACTTATCGCAACGATCGGTTTGGGTTTGAGTTTCTCTATCCCGATCGCTGGGTTGAGTCGATTCCTCCTGAAAATCGAGACGGCATTGCCTTTGGTGATCCGCGGAATCCAGGAGTGGAGATTCGGGGATGGGCAAGTTTTGAGCGGTCGATGAGCAGCGATCGTAAAAATCAGCGATCGAACTCCGCTCTTCCCTCAAATTTCACGACTCTACAAGGAGTGCCAGGAAACTTGAATCCAATGATTGGCACCGAATCAAGTTCGCTGACGCTGACCCTCACTCAAGGAGAAACCCGTTATTATTGGCGCGGCACTGCCCCAAATCAGCAGTTCGACGACTATTATCGGTTTTTTAACTACATCGCCCGCCGCTACCGCATCCCGGAGAAGTAGACAACGAGATGGAGACCTCTGAAAAACTTTCAGCGTTAATCGACTGAGATGAGAGCATTTAACAGCAATTTTGGGCAACCTACGGACGGAATCATCCCAGAGGTAGCAGCTAAAAACCCTACCGTGTACCCATAAATTACTCCGAATCTCAATCCCTTGGGGCTTGCCCCCTAAATCCCCCATTCTGGGGGACTTTGAAAGGGAAGCCGTTCAATTTTCGAGGTCAAAGTCCCTCAATTTTGAGGGATTTAGGGGGCATAAGCCGACCGAAACGCAGTGACCCACTTACTGGTGGGTACACGGTAGGGTAAAAACCCCTGGGAGTGAATCTGTTTAATAACAAAGCTTGAGGCGTTGACATGGCTTTCAGGGTGAATCAGATTTTGAAGTCTCCATTACTTGTAGGGGGATGTGTCACAGCAGTGATTACCCTAGCGGGAACCGTCTATGTCTTTTTGAACCCTCGTCCAAACCCATCAATCGCTTCTCAGCCTCCAATGCAGCCGTCTTCTGACACGTCGATCGCGGCGTTTAATGGATGTTTAACGATCGTCAACGATCCGCAACCTCCGTTAAATGTTCGGGCGGCTCCGAGCGATCGCTTCAACAATATTGTGGGCACTGTCCAAGACGGAGAACCCGTAACGGTAGTCGGTAGACAGGAAGGCTGGCTGCGAGTTAGCACACCCATATCGGGCTGGGTAGATCAGTCGTTGACTAAGACGATTTGTGACAAAGCAGAGCAAGCAGAACTCACGAAAGCTTCTGCCATGAAAGCGACGGGAGGAGAGCGAATTTTAGCGGACGCAATCGCGGACTATCAATCTGGCGATTTGAATTCGGCAATCAAGTTACTCAAGACAATTCCAGAAGATAGCCCTGTTTATGCTCACGCTCAAGTTGCCTTAAACACGATGCCTACTCAATGGAAGCGAGCCAAAAGCTTGTATGGCAATGCTCAAGTTGCTTTAAGAGAAAACCGAGCCGCAGATGTGCTGAAGCTCGTTAAGGAGATTCCAGATATTCGATACTGGAGGGAGAAGTTTACGCCGTTGGTTAAGCAAGCAATTTCTCATCAAAGCCAGGGAGATGGGGTCTCTCACCAACCCAAGTGATGGTTAAAGCGAGAAGATAAATGTAGGGGTTTGATCGCTATAATTTCCGATTTTGACTGAGTTCTGCTTGAAGTTAATCATGAGCACTAATATCTCAATTTATGGACACTAAAGCTATTTTAATTGCCGCGGGTTTGACGGGTGTTGCGGCTGTGACGGGTGTGACCTCTGCTGTGATGCAGTCTCAAAATCCTCAGCCTTTGCCAACTGTGGCACCGACAACGATCGTCTCTCCGGTCTCTAAACCGATTGATAAAACCAATACAGTTCCGACTGCACCACAGAATTCTTCTCAAACTCCGGTTTCTGAACCCGTTAAGCCTTCCGAGCCGTTGCCTTCAAAGTCTCAGGCACCAGAGGCAGCCTCTAGAAAGGTCGAGACCTGTAAAGTCACGATGGCGAAGATAGCGGATGCCAATCCCCCTCTAAATGTGAGATCGAATCCTACGATCGAGCCTGGCAACATTGTTGGAACGCTCAAAAACGGCACATTCGTTACCATTACTAAGGAGCTAGATGGATGGTTTGCGATCGCAACCCCGATCAAAGGCTGGATCGCTCAAAACCAGACTGAGAGCGGCTGTAACGAAAAAACTGAGCGCGTGAGTTTTGGGGCTGGCGGCAATTCGGTGACGATCTCTGAACGATTTGTGGGTACTGGTTCGCACCGATATCGCTTTGATCTGAGCAAAGGTCAAACGTTGAGCGTGAGAAGCGAACGAGGCACACTGCCGATGATTTTAGCTCCTAATGGCAAAGCGCTAAGAGGGCTTGACGATCGTCAAACCTCTTGGAGTGGAGAACTTCCAGCAACAGGCGACTACACACTAGAACTTGACTCCAACTACAAGGGATACAAATATTCATTCTCTGTTCAGGTGAAATAGGAGTTAAATCGCAGTATAACTACACTTGTACTATCTGCTACAATTACTTCGACTGCAATTTAACTCCTCCTTGCAGCCGACGAAAAGAGAGTCCATACGCAAGATTTGAAAACCCTCAAGCGCGGCTGAACTCGCTTCAATT
>JBBRMC010000325.1:0-4947 GCA_038231055.1 Leptolyngbyales cyanobacterium | reverse complement strand
CCCGATCGGGGCATAAATCCCTTTCAGCTTACTTTCAGAAACACCCATTTTCTCAAGCGCCTGATATACCTGTCGGACTCGTTTCTCACTACCAATCATGCCGACATAAGCGCAAACACTATCCCGTTTCAAAAGACATTCTAAAGCGGCTAAATCGTAGTGATATCCGCGTGTTACAAGAGCAACGTATAAATTTGAATGGGCTGAAAATTGCTCAATGACTTCAGCGATCGAGCCGTTAAAAATCCCAGCAGCTTGAGGATATCGTTGTGAATTTGCCCACTCTGCCCGATCGTCATGCACCATAATTTGAAACCCGATTAAGTGCGCGACTTTTGCCAACTGTTCGCCCACATGACCTGCGCCGATGATTAATAAAGTTGGTGGCGGTTGCAGCGTTTCGATGAACGCGTTGGGTGTGGATTCGGGGTGATGCACGAGGTAGGGAGAGCAATCAGCATCAAACGGAGTCACCAACGTTGCAGTTCGTCCAGCGTTGAGCAAATGCAGAATGCTTTGAACACGCGCGATCGCCACTTCTCCAGACCAACGCTCTAACCACACCTGCATTTTGCCGCCGCAAATTCCTTGGGTTTCTCGCTGAGGTGCGCCTGTTAAGTCAATTTCAACACTCTGTTTTTGAGCCGTTTCGAGAACGATTCGCGCGTGTTGAATCACCTTTGCTTCGCCTGCGCCTCCCCCGATCGTGCCAAAGATCCGATCAGAACCCATGATCATTTTCGCGCCCACTTCTCTTGGAACGGAGCCTTGAACCCTCGTCACCGTTGCCAGCACAACAGGTTCTTGCGTTAACCATTGAGCAAACTGCCGATAAAACTCGATCATTTGGAAGGCACTAGCACGTCGAGATCAGTTGGCACGTTCAGCGAAAAGGACTCGGCGCGAACTTGCTCGATCGCCCACAAAATGACTTCAGGCGTAGCAGGAGACGTGAGCGGAACGTGACTCGGTTGACCAAATGCCGCGATCGCTGCTCGAATGGCTTCTCGAACTGAGATTGCCAGCATAAACGGAGGTTCTCCGATCGCTTTGCTGCCATAGATTACGCCATCTTGAGCGGCTCGTTCGAGCAGATGCACCTGAAAGTGTTCGGGCACTTCTCCGATCGTCGGAATTTTATACGTGCTGGGCGCATCCGTTCGGAGCCGTCCTTGCGCGTCCCAGACTAATTCTTCCATCGTTAACCAGCCCATGCCCTGCACAAATCCGCCTTCGATTTGCCCTCGATCGATGAGGGGATTAAGCGATGCGCCTGCGTCATGGACGATATCAACCTGACGCAGTTTGAAAGTGCCTGTGAATCCGTCCACTTCAACCTCGCTCACCGCCACACCATAGGCGAAATAGTAGAACGGTCTGCCTTTGCCTGTGGTTTCATCCCAATAAATGTTGGGCGTGCGGTAATAGCCCGTTGCTGAGAGGCTGATGCGATCGCTGTATGCCTGCTTGACGACATCGGTAAACAAAACGCGATTTTGAGGATAGCTGCGGCAATAAATCCAGTCGTCGGCAAAGACGAGATCTTCGGGCGTATCGAGGGTCATCATTCTGACTGCGACCGTAGCGAGACGCGACTGAAGAGTTTCACAGGCATTTTTGACGGCTTGACCGTTGAGATCTGAGCCACTAGAGGCTGCGGTCGCGGAGGTATTGGGCACTTTATCCGTGCTAGTGGGCATGACGCGGAATCGATCGAGACTCACACCCAGGGTTTGCGCCGCCACTTGCAGCATTTTGGTGTGCAGCCCTTGCCCCATCTCGGTGCCGCCGTGATTGAGTTGAATGCTGCCATCGGCGTAGACGAGAATCAATGCCCCGGCTTGGTTATATTGAGTTTTGTTGAATGAGATGCCGAACTTAACGGGCGTGATCGCAATGCCGCGTTTTTTGTGGAGATTGGCTTGATTGAATTGGGCGATCGCGACCTGCCGTTCCTCAAAATTAGCGACGACTCCAGACGGAGAACGGCTTCGCAACGCTTTTGCTTCGTGCCAAATTCGGGCGATGCGGTTGTCGTAGAGTTCTTGCCCGTAATGAGTTGTGTTGGTTTCACCTGTGCCGTGATAGAAGTTACGTTCGCGCACCACATCGGGCGGCAGATTTAGGGTTCGGGCGACGCGATCGAGAATGTCTTCGATCACGACCATCCCTTGAGGACCGCCAAAGCCCCGAAACGCCGTATTTGAGACACGATTCAGTTTCGCAATTTGTCCCCTCACTTCGAGGTGGGGAATATAGTAGGCGTTATCGACGTGCAGCATCGCTCGCAGCAGCACAGGAGGAGACAAGTCGAGACTCCAACCGCCATCGGCATAGAGATCAACATCCAACGCAGTAATCAATCCGTCGGCGGTGAATCCAACGTGGTATTGCCCTAAATAGCCGTGCCGTTTGCCCGTGAGAATCATGTCGTGATGTCGTCTCAGCTTGACCCGCGCCGGACGACCTGTTTTGTGAGCCGCGATCGCTGCCACTGATGCAAAGGGGTTGGCTTGCGATTCTTTGCCGCCAAATCCGCCGCCCATTCTCAAACAGGTGACGACCACTTGATTGCTGGCGATGCCCAACACTCGCGCCACAATAATTTGAGTTTCCGTCGGGTGTTGGGTGGACGAATAAACCTGATAATGTCCTTCGCCATCGGGGATAACCCAACTCGTTTGGGTTTCGAGATAGAAATGGTCTTGTCCATTCATTTCTACTTCTCCATCCAGGCAGAAGTCGGCGGCTTTGAGTGCCGTTTGGGGGTTGCCTCGACGCACGACTTGAGGCGAGTTGTGAAAACTTTGAGCCACGATCGCGTCTTTAATGCTGAGAATCGGGTCGAGTGGCTCATAGGTAACAACAACTTTTTCGGCTCCTAGTCGTGCGGCTTCCTCGGTTTCGCCTGCGACCCAAATCACTGCCTGCCCCCAATAGCTGACTTCATCGGTGGCAAGCAAGATCTCATCGTGGACAATGACTCCCGTATTGTTTTCGCCAGGAACATCCTCTGCGGTCAAAACAGTGACAACGCCCTCGACTTCGTAAGCCGCAGACCCATCGATTTTGGTGATTCGTGCTCTCGCGTGAGGAGCTAAAACGGGAAACAGCGACAACATCCCAGCCGGAAGGCGCTGATCGTCGGTGTAGAGGGCTGTGCCGCTGACATGGGCTTCTGCGCTCTCGTGGCTTTTGCGTTTGCCTACGCTCATACCGTCACCTCCACGGGTTGAATGGGTGCTGTGCTGAAGTCTACAAAGAATTTCTCAAACAGATTGGCAACTAAGAGCCTTCGATAGTCCGCGCTGCCTCTCAAGTCGGTCAACGGTATAAATGCCTGCTTTAGCATTGGTTTAACTTGCTGAATAGTTTCGTGAGTCCAGGATTTGCCGATCAGCAGTTGCTCCACCGCGATCGCCCGAATCGGAATCGCTGCCACTCCCCCATAGGCAAGTCGAGCGTGAAGGATGCGATCGTCCTCATCCAAATCGATCACAAAGGCAGCCGCGACAATACTAATGTCATCGGTGCCCCGTTTGCCGATTTTATACGCCTGACTTAAACGACGAGTCGAGGCGCTTTTAGGAATTTTGACCGAAACGATCACCTCTCCAGGCTGCAAATCGGTTTGTCGATAGCCTTTGAAAAAATCACTGAGGGGAATCGTGCGATCGCCCATTGAGTGAGCAAGTTTCAGTTCGGCATCAAGGGACAACAAAACGGGAGGGAGGTCTCCGATCGGGGAAGCCGTTCCAATATTGCCGCCGATCGTGGCACGAGTCCGAATTTGTCTTGCTGCGAACCAATACAGCATTTCATCCAAACTTGGGAAGACTCCGCGCAGGGTTTCCTCAACGTGACTTAACGGCACGGCGGCTCCGATTTCTACAAACTCTAGCGTGTTCTCCAGCGTTTTTAATTCTGTTACCGCTTCGAGCGAAATCATCACCTCATAGTGTTGACGATGATAGCTGATTTCTAGTCCTAAATCTGTTCCTCCAGCAATCAGCGTCGCATTAGGATGCCCCTCCATTAGCGTCAACACATCCTGTAATCGTGTTGGACGGTAAAAAAACTGTTCATTGCCGTTGTAAGCAACGTCGCTCAAATCCGCACTGATCGTTTGCAGGTGTTGGCGAAATTGATCATCAGAATTGTCCGCTTGCTCGATCGCCTGTTGAGCAGCCCGACGAATCGCCAAATAGCCCGTACAGCGACACAAATTACCTTCAACACAGGCATCCGTTAGAGCGCGATCGTAATAAGCCGCAAACAAACTCATCACAAATCCCGGTGTGCAATAGCCGCATTGAGATCCGCCCGTCTGCACCATCGCCATTTGCACCGGATGCAACTGATCGTCACTCACGCCTTCAACGGTGACGATTTCTCGCCCCGCCACCGACCCTAATGGAATCAAACAGCTATTTACCGCTTGATAGTGAGGCTTGCCATCAGAACCCTGAGCCACGATCGCGACCGTACATGCCCCACAGTCACCATCGCCGCAACCTTCTTTGGTGCCAATCCGTCCACTTTGCCGGAGATAGTGCAGCAAGGTCATCGTCGGTGACACATCTTTGAGGCGAATGGGTTCGCCATTAATGACGATCGTAAAGTGGTTTTGCAGGGCTGAGGTCACAGGCTCAAACTTAAATAATGAAACCTTACTTCAATTCTCTCGTTAAAGATACTGTAGGCACTCCAAACCGACTAAAGTGTAATCCCAGATACCCTTACAGTCCCAAAAATCAATGACTTTTAATCCCACACCCTATTCCTAATTCCCCCCACCCCACACCTATTCTTTTGACTTCCTCACTAGCAGGATAGAATGAATCCAGCAAACGTTCTCAACATTTAGTTAGATACGCGAGGAGCACCGCAAGGCATGGGAAGAGTAGTCGGTATTGACCTGGGGACTACAAACTCGGTGGTGGCAGT
>JBBRMC010000324.1:0-4948 GCA_038231055.1 Leptolyngbyales cyanobacterium | reverse complement strand
GATAGTTCAAAACAACGGTCTGGACGGGTCGTTGCTGGCTGTGGAGGTTACTGGGATACCAGACCTGTGAATCAGCAAACTCTAGCTGCGAAGTTAGAAGCTCCCGCTACACCCACAAGGGTTAGCGGTGAGAGTCGTCACACCAATGCCTTATAGGGACGTTCTTATAGGAGCGTCCCTTTGTGTTTACAGAGAGTTAGACGTTGAATCGGAACAGCATTACATCGCCTTCTTGAACCACGTAGTCCTTTCCTTCACTGCGAACCAAACCTTTTTCCTTAGCGGCACCCATTGATCCGGTGGTGGTCAGATCTTTATAAGCGACGGTTTCGGCACGAATGAATCCCCGCTCAAAATCGGTGTGGATGACTCCTGCTGCTTGAGGGGCTGTCATTCCAGCATGAATCGTCCAGGCACGAGTTTCTTTCGGACCTGTCGTGAAGTAGGTTCGCAGCCCCAAAAGTTCATAAGTGGCACGAATCAAAGACTTTAAGCCGCCTTCTTCAACGCCAAGAGATGCGAGAAAATCTGCTCGATCGTCCTCACTCAACTCGACTAATTCGGCTTCGACTTGAGCTGAGACGATTACAACTTGAGCCTTTTCCTGCTCTGCTAGGGTGCGCACTTGCTCGACAAATGCGTTCCCAGTTGCCAAATCATCTTCTGACACATTAGCGGCATAGATGATCGGCTTGCGAGTCAGTAACCCTAAAGGTTTGAGCAAGAGTTCTTCTTCCTCAGTGAGCGTCACTTGACGAGCAGGTTGACCTGCATTCAACACCGGGATCAGTTTCTCTAGGGCAGCGACCTCGACCTGGGCTTCTTTGCTGGTGCGAGACTGTTTGCGGGCACGATCGACCCGTTTTTCAATCTGTCCCAAATCGGCAAGGATCAGTTCTAAATTAATCACCTCAATGTCACTGACGGGATCGACCGCCCCAGAGACGTGAATGATATCGTCGTCTTCAAAGCAGCGCACGACATGAACGATCGCATCCACTTCGCGAATGTTGGCTAAAAATTGGTTGCCCAACCCTTCGCCCTTGCTGGCACCTTTGACTAAGCCAGCGATATCGACAAACTCGACGCGGGCGGGCAAGATATCGATCGAGCTAGAAATCGTGGCTAACGCTTTGAGACGCTCATCGGGCACTGAAACGATGCCAACATTTGGCTCGATCGTGCAAAAGGGAAAGTTGGCGGCGGTTGCCTTGGCATTGGCAACAAGCGCATTAAATAAAGTCGATTTTCCAACGTTGGGAAGTCCAACAATCCCGGCTCTTAGCATATTGAGTTATAAAGGTAAGCAAGAAAACAGTTATACGGGTCCTGGAATCGTCTGAGGAATCGGTGCAGGCACGGGTTCGGGCACAGGGCTAGGGATCGGTTCGGGAACGGGATCAGGAATCGGCTCAGGAGAGGGATTCGGCACAGGTGAAGGAAACGGAGGTTTGGGAGTTGGGTAGACCATAGAATATCCTAACGAATAATTTGACCTTCCCAACGTAGATGACACCTTTAGACATTTCATCTTCCCAAATGGCGACTCCGTTGCTTGATGCGTTACGGATCTGTGCCCAACGCCCAAATGCTGCTTTTTATACGCCTGGACACAAGCGAGGGCAAGGAACTCCGGGGATACTAACCGATTTGTTTGGCTCGCGACTCTGGCGATCGGATCTTCCAGAATTGCCCGAACTCGATAATCTATTTGCTCCTCAAACTGTGATCAAAGCGGCGCAAGAGTTGGCGGCAGAGGCATTTGGTGCAGATCGAACCTGGTTTTTGGTCAACGGCTCGACCTGCGGAGTCATCGCCTCGATTTTGGCAGTCTGCGAACCGGGAGACAAAATCATTTTGCCGCGCAACGTGCACCAATCTGCCATTTCAGGACTGATTTTGGCGGGTGCTGTTCCAATCTTCGTCAATCCTGACTATGATGCTGACCAACAAATAGCCCATAGTGTGACTCTCCAAGCCGTTGAGGAGGCACTCAGGCAGCATCCAGACAGCAAAGCGGTGATGATAGTCTATCCGACTTACTACGGCGTTTGCGGGAATGTGCGCGCGATCGCTGATCTCGCCCATCAGCACCACGTTCCTCTGCTGGTCGATGAAGCGCACGGTGCTCATTTTGCCTTTCATCCTGATTTACCGGATTCTGCCTTGTCAGCGGGAGCAGATTTGACGGTGCAATCGATTCACAAAACTCTGTCTGCCATGACGCAAGCGGCGATGCTGCATTCTCAAGGCAACCGAGTTGATCCCGATCGGGTCAGCAAAGCGCTCCAGCTTGTTCAATCCACGAGTCCGAGTTATCTGCTGTTGACCTCGTTGGATGCAGCGCGTCAGCAAATGGCAACGCAAGGCGCGGCGCTGATAGAACAAGCGTTAGGATTGGCGGAGCAGGCACGATCGCAGATCAACCAAATTCCTAACCTTTCGACGCTAAACCCTAAGCAAACTTCTGGCTGTTGGGCATTTGATCGAACTCGTCTAACCGTCACCGTTTCTGGATTGGGAATCGACGGCTTCACCGCCGATGAGATTCTGCACCAGACCCTAGGTGTGACGGCTGAGTTACCGTCTTTGCATCATTTGACTTTTATCATCAGTTTGGGAAACACTCAAGCGGATATCGATCGCTTAGTGCAAGCCTTCACCATCCTTGCAAAAGAGCCTAGAAAATCAGACAATCCCCCGCTCAAGCAGTCTGAACTCCCCACGCCGCACTCACTTCTTACTCCTCGTCAAGCCTTTTTCGCACCTAGCGAAACCCTTCCAATCGCTCAAACCGTCGATCGCATCAGCGCCGAGTTGGTCTGTCCTTATCCGCCTGGAATTCCCGTTTTGCTGCCTGGAGAGCAAATTACAGAAGGCGCAATCTCCAACTTGCAGCAAATTCAGGCAGTGGGCGGCATGATTAGTGGCTGTGCAGATTCTAGTCTCAAAACGTTACGGGTCGTCAAAAGAGCATGAAATTTTGTCAGAGGCGGCTCGATCGAGGTCAACAGCACTAGGATCAACTCATTAATCTCTTTATTCACCCCGCTTATGCCGTCTCCTCTCTGGTCTTATGTGACTCCCGGCATCCCCGATGACTTATTCGAGAATTTGCCCGGAATTCCCATGAGTCAGCGAGAAGTTCGGCTATTGTTGCTGTCTCATCTGCGGCTAAAAAGCGATTCGGTGCTGTGGGACATTGGCGCAGGCACCGGGACGATTCCCGTTGAGGCGGGTCTGCTGTGTCCGGGGGGACGAATCATTGCGATCGAGCGCGATGAAGAAGTCGCCAGTTTGATTCGTCGCAACTGCGATCGCTTTGAAGTCAAAAACGTCGAAATCATTGAAGGAAGCGCCCCAGACTGTCTAAAAGGATTAACGCCTCGCCCCGATCGCGTCTGCATCGAAGGCGGGCGATTAGTGAAAGCCATTCTTAAAGAAGTCTGGCAACACCTGCGACCTCAAGGACGAGTAGTCGCAACGGCTGCCAGTTTAGAAACGCTCTATCAAATCTCAGAGGGTCTCGCCGAGCTTCAAGCCCGTAATATTGAAGTGGTGCAATCTGCGGTCAATCGTCTTGAAACACGCGGCACTAATCAAATTTTTGCGGCAGTCGATCCGATTTTTGTGCTGAGTGGTGAAAAGCTCTGATAAAAAATCCTTCACCCGTACCCGTTCTCCGTTAAAGTGTTGCAAAGCACAGCTTAACCTTCTTAACCTTTGCCCACTGCAATTGAGTGCTGAGAAGACGTATTCATAAACCGTTCCACTGAGTCATCTTCATCCAACATTAGTGCTATGCCTTGGTCTCGAATCAGTAGTGGAATTGTCGCGATCGTCCTTGCGCTGGGCATGATGTTGCTAGGCGGATGGTATTTTACGGCTGGTTTTTGCATCATCGTCTATCTGGGGCAGGTGGAATATTTCCAACTTGCTCGCGCAAAAGGGTTTGCTCCAGCCGGGAAAACAACGCTGGTCGTGAGTCAAATTTTGTTGGTAGTCTCTAACATCTCGCCCCCCATGGCAGATGCGATCTTTCCAGTCGCCGGGACGTTTATCTGTTTTTATCTGCTGTTTCAGCCCAAATTCGCCACGATCGCCGATATTTCGGCTTCGATCATGGGCTTATTTTATGGTGGCTATTTGCCTAGTTATTGGATTCGCCTACGATTTTTAGGGCAAGCCGAAGTCAGCAATCTGCCCTTTAACGGCTTTTGGACAATTTCTTGGCAAGGGTTGAATGCGCTTCCGGTTGGGTTAACCAACACCCTGTTAGCCTTCCTCTGCATTTGGGCAGCAGATATCGGTGCCTACACGATCGGACGCTGGATCGGACGAACTCGCCTCTCAGACATCAGCCCCAAAAAGACCGTTGAAGGTGCTGTGTTTGGGGTGGCGGCGAGTGTTGCAGTTGCCATTTTTGGCTCGTGGTATCTCAACTGGTCAGGATGGCCGATCGCAGGACTTGCCCTCGGTTTGCTAATCGGCATCGCGAGTCTATTGGGCGATTTAACGGAGTCGATGATGAAACGCGATGCCGGGGTCAAAGATTCTGGACAGCTCATTCCAGGGCATGGAGGAATTCTCGATCGAGCAGATAGCTATGTGTTTACAGCTCCGCTCGTCTACTACTTTGTGACCCTCGTATTGCCATTATTGCCCAACTGATCAAGGACTCACTAACAGCTTGGCGTGACAAGTAATCTGTCCTGCTTCTAAATTGAGTTGCTCAATTTGAGTGTCTGCCCCTAAATCAAACGTGTAGCCATTGAGATCACTTAAGGGCAACCCTCGCTTTGCAGTCGCATGAGGCAACCATTGAGGATTGACAAGCCTCAACTCGTGAGGACTGGATAACTCAAACCCAGTGCGGATCGCGATCGCCGTTGCATTACCAGTCACCGAAATCAACAACGCACTCAACGTCACTAAATCCTCGTCTAAG
>JBBRMC010000323.1:0-4953 GCA_038231055.1 Leptolyngbyales cyanobacterium | reverse complement strand
TCCTACAACCTGTGACAGATTCCGAATTTGTCTTCGTGAGTCAAGATCAAGCCTAACTTCATCGGAAACCTTCACTATGACAGTTGTTAACGCAGTTCCAGCTAGAGCCATTCTCTCCCCAGAAGAGCTGCAAAAGATAGACGCTTACTGGCGAGCCGCTAACTATCTGTCAGTCGGGCAAATCTATTTACGAAACAATCCTCTACTTAAAGAGCCGCTCAAATTGGAGCACATTAAACCACGATTGCTGGGTCACTGGGGCACAACGCCAGGGCTGAATTTCATTTATGCTCACATGAATCGCTTGATCAAACGCTACGATTTGAACGCGATTTATGTAGCAGGTCCAGGTCACGGTGGACCGGGAGTAGTCGCAAACACCTATTTAGAGGGCACTTATAGCGAGTTTTACTCTAACATCACGCTAGACGAAGAGGGGATGCAAAAACTGTTCTTGCAGTTCTCCTATCCGGGCGGAATTCCAAGCCATGCGGCTCCTGAAACACCCGGCTCGATTCACGAAGGGGGTGAGTTAGGCTATGCCCTGGTTCATGCCTATGGTGCAGTGTTTGATAATCCTGATTTGTTGGTTTGCTGTGTCGTTGGCGATGGTGAAGCCGAAACAGGTCCATTAGCCGCTAGTTGGCATTCTAATAAATTCATCAATCCCGCTAGAGATGGCATAGTGTTGCCGATTTTGCATCTGAATGGGTATAAGATTGCAAATCCAACCGTTTTAGCGAGGCTGAGCGATCGAGAACTTGAACACCTATTCACAGGCTATGGCTACAAACCCTACTTTGTTGAAGGGAACGATCCCGCATTGATGCACCCCTTGATGGCAGAAACATTGGATACGATCGTCACCGAAATTCAAGGTATTCAGCGAGAAGCTCGAACCCACGGCTTCACCGATCGTCCTCAATATCCGATGATCGTGATGCGAACTCCGAAGGGATGGACGGGTCCCAAAGTTGTCGATGGCATTCAAATCGAAAACACGTTTCGAGCGCATCAGGTGCCCCTGGCAGAACTGGCAAGCAAGCCAGAACATCTGCAAATGCTGGAATCCTGGATGAAAAGCTATAAGCCAGAAGAACTCTTTGATCAGACAGGCAAGCTGATTCCTGAACTGGCAGAATTAGCTCCGGTAGGCACTCGCCGCATGGGGGCAAATCCTCACGCTAACGGTGGGTTGTTGCTTAAAGATCTTAAAATGCCGGACTTTAGAACCTATGCGATCGACACTCAAGATCCTGGCACGGTCGAAGCGGAATCAACTCGTGTGTTAGGGCTATTTTTGCGCGACGTGATGAACTTGAACGCAGAGCAGAAAAACTTTCGGGTGCTAAGTCCTGATGAGAACAACTCAAATCGATTGACTCCTATTTTAGATGCCACCGATCGAGTGTGGGCTGCCGAACTGTTACCGGGTGATGATCATCTGTCTCGCGACGGTCGCGTGATGGAAGTGTTGAGTGAGCATCTCTGTCAAGGATGGCTCGAAGGTTATCTGCTTACAGGTCGCCACGGATTTTTCTCATGCTACGAGGCATTTATTCACATCGTTGACTCGATGTTTAATCAACACGCCAAATGGCTCGAAGCCTGTCGCCAAATTCCTTGGAGGGCACCGATCGCATCGCTCAATTATTTACTCACGTCCCACGTTTGGCGACAAGACCACAACGGATTTACCCACCAAGATCCAGGATTCTTAGATATCGTTATCAATAAAAAAGCGACGATCGTGCGGATTTATCTGCCACCCGATGCCAACACCTTACTCTCGGTTGCCGATCACTGTCTTCGCAGTCGTCATTATGTGAATGTAATCATCGCTGGCAAACAGCCTGAGTTGCAGTGGCTTGACATGGATGCAGCCGTCAAACACTGCACCGCAGGGCTGGGCATCTGGGCATGGGCAAGTAACGATCAAGACTGTGAACCTGATGTTGTGATGGCGTGTGCTGGAGATGTTCCGACTTTAGAAACGCTAGCCGCCGTTGACTTCTTGCGATCGTATTTCCCAGATCTCAAGATTCGTGTGGTCAACGTTGTAGATTTAATGACGCTGCAACCCCAAACCGAGCATCCTCACGGCATCTCCGATCGTGAGTTCGACTCAATTTTCACCACTGATAAGCCGATCATCTTCGCGTTTCATGGCTATCCTTATCTGATTCATCGCCTGACCTATCGCCGCACCAATCACGATAATCTACACGTGCGTGGCTATAAAGAAGAAGGAACCACGACAACGCCCTTTGACATGGTGGTGTTAAATGATCTCGATCGCTTTCATTTAGCGCAAGATGTTCTCGATCGAGTGCCCAGGCTCAAGACTCGTGCTGCTTACGCAAAGCAAGCGATTCGCGACAAATTAATTGATCATAAGCATTACATCATCGAACACGGTGAAGATATGCCAGAGGTCACAAATTGGAAATGGCAGTACTACAGTGGTTCAAATACTGAGAAAACGCAGATAAAACAAACCACCCAAAAAGACTCGATTGCTGCGGGCGAAATGGATGACTCGACCGCCTCGAATTATTCATAGCGATTTTAGAGAAGGCGATCGATCATGCGGTTACCCAATTCTGTAAGGACGTTTCGGTGAAACGCTTCCCAGCAACATTGCAATAATCTACCGATTTCATTCGTCTACATAATTTCCGCGTTTACCCGATGACATGGAGACGTTTCACCGAAACGTCTCTACAGGGGTCGATGAAACGTCGCATTCGACCATCCAATTGCTACCTCTCAATACACGTCACTCCTTACACCCGATGAGCCTCAGAATCTATTTTCTACGTCACGGGCAAACTCCATTTAGTCGTCAAAATAATTATTGCGGTGCCCTCGATCCTGAGTTGACAGACGAAGGCACCCAAATGGCAGAAGCATTTGCCAATGCCTATCGCACGATTCCTTGGACAGCCGTTTTTGCCAGCCCCATGAAACGCACGATCGCTACCGCAAAACCTCTTTGTGATGCAATCGGAATCGATATGCAACTACGAGACGGATTGAAAGAAATTAAATATGGCAAATGGGAAGGTGAAACCGTTGAAGCTGTCCAATCAGCCTATATGGAAGACTACGTAAAATGGTTAGCAGAACCCGCTTGGAATGCCCCAACAGGCGGAGAAACGGCGGTTGAGATTGCCAATCGAGCATCCTCTGTGATTACTGAGATCCAACAGCATCATGCCGATGGCAATATCTTAGTCGTGTCGCACAAGGCTACCATTCGGATCATTTTGTGTAGCTTGTTAGGCGTAGATTTAGGGCGGTTTCGCACTCGCATTGCGGCTCCGGTTGCGTCGGTGAGTGTGGTGAAGTTCGATCGCCACGGTCCATTATTAGAACGATTGGGCGATCGCAATCACTTGAGCGTAGCGCTGCAAACGCTTGAAGGAACATGAAGATTTTAGTGCTGAACGCCGGATCGAGTAGTCAAAAAAGCTGTCTTTATGAATTGGGTGACGAGTTGCCCAATCAGCCACCACAGCCCCTCTGGGAAGCCAAAGTCGATTGGACTCATCACCAAGACGTTGCAGAAATCGAGGTCAAAACGCAGCACGGAGCGACTTTGAAAGAAGAGAGTTCGAGCGATCGCTCGACCGTAATTGCTCAGATGCTCAACTCGCTCTGGAGTGGTGACACCCAAGTCATTGAGCAACCTTCAGACATTGATGGGGTGGGTCATCGGGTCGTGCACGGCGGACAGGATTATCGAGAAAGCGTCCGAGTCACCGCAGAGGTGAAGGCAGCGATCGCTCGTCTCGCTATTTTTGCTCCCGTTCACAATCCGGCAAATCTGGAAGGCATTAACGCGATCGAGAACGCTCTCGGATCGGTGCCACAAATTGCCGTTTTTGACACAGCGTTTCACTCTGGACTACCCCTAGCCACTAAAGTTTATCCAATTCCCTACAAGTGGTTTGAGCAGGGCATTCAGCGCTATGGATTTCATGGCATTAGTCATCGCTATTGTGCTGATCGTGCCGCCCAACTTCTACACCGTGACCTGTCGGATTTGTGTTTGATCACCTGTCATTTAGGGAATGGCTGTTCGTTAGCTGCGATTCGAGCGGGTCACAGCGTTGATACTACAATGGGCTTCACCCCGTTAGAAGGCTTGATGATGGGTGCTCGATCGGGTTCTATCGATCCTGGAATTCTCATTTATTTGTTGCGGCAAGAAGGCTTTAACGCAGACAACCTCGATCAGATGCTCAACCAAGAATCGGGCTTAAAAGGAGTCTCTGGAGTGTCTGCCGATATGCGACAGATTCGAGCGGCGATCGAGCAAAACAATCCCCGCGCAAACCTGGCGTTTGATGTCTATATTCATCGGCTGCGTGCTCAAATTGGTGCAATGCTGCCCAGTTTAGGACGATTGGATGCGTTAGTTTTTACGGCTGGCGTGGGTGAAAACAGTCCCGATGTTCGAGCATCTGCCTGTCAGGGGTTTGAATTTTTAGGATTGAAACTGGATGATGAAAAAAATATCCACAATCCTAAAGATCAAGATATTGCAACACCAGAGTCAAGAGTTCGAGTATTAGTGATTCAAACGCAAGAGGATTGGTCGATCGCCAAAGAATGTTGGCAAATTCTCAATCACTCAATGAATTGAATCACTCGCACTTTGGGATCAGAGAGATGACGGTATTGAGCAGATTTTGCCTCGATTTCTTGCAGTTGTCCCAACGTTAGACCACACGGTCTGCCATATTTTAATTGAACGCGATCGCTAGATGTTCAAGAATGGCACATCCGTATAATTGGAATTGGTTTTTGACACCCTCACCGCTCTAAAGAGACGGTGATTCCCTAGCAAGCAAACAGGTTTAACTGTTCGTCTTCTAGATGGGTTGACAGTTCAACAGACATCGCCTCAATTGAGGTCTTACACGTCCTCCCTGTCCGTTTTGAGTC
>JBBRMC010000322.1:0-4973 GCA_038231055.1 Leptolyngbyales cyanobacterium | reverse complement strand
CAATGACGGAACGGATCAACTTGCGTGTACACGGTAGCCCAAAAGGAGAGGGGACAAGAGTTCTGGCTCCCTTCTCCCTGGGGAGAAGGGTTGGGGATGAGGGCATTTCATATCTGCATTCAGCAATACCTCAAAAGCTCCTCGTTTTCAACATTCACCCGCCCTGAACTAAAGATGACTTCGCAGAGTCTTCAGCTACGGGCTGACTAAGAATGCTGCAAGATCTTGGGTTAGTCAGCGTGGCAGGGCTGTGGATAGCCTCGATCGTAGACGTGGCAATGACCCAGCTACGCTACTCTAGAAGAGGGTCTTGGTAGGCTGATAGGTATATGTTGAATCGCTGGAAAATTAGCACCCAAATTGCAACAGGGTTTGCTCTGGGCTTAACTGTCTTTTCGATCGTTGGCATTATCTCCTATCGGGGGACACAGGAACTTGTTTCAACCGCTCGTCAAGAAAAATACACCTATCAAGTATTGGGTGAGTTAGACGAGATTCTGGCACTGGTCAGAGATGCCGAGACAGGGCAACGAGGCTATTTGCTGACCAATGACACCAGTTATCTCACTCCCTATAATCAAGCCCGAACTGCGGTTCAAGCCAGAGTGGACGAGTTTAGACAGCTCGTTAGAGATAATCCGAGTCAACAGGCTTATGTTCAAGCTCTCGATCCTCTCGTCAGACAAAAGCTTGCCGAACTCGATTCGACAATTCGCCTCAAGCAAAATGGACAATCGGCGGCGGCACTTAAAATCGTGAAAACCAACGAAGGCAAGCGATTGATGGATCAAATTCGAGCCGTGGTCGCTCGCATAAGAGCAGAAGAGCAAAATAGGTTGCAGACTCGATCGCAGATTGCCAACAGAGCCGCCCAGCGTACCCTTAACAGCATTCTCTACGGGATGCCGTTTGCGATTTTGCTGCTGGCGCTGATCGGCGTGATTCTCAATCGTCAGATTGCCCGCCCGCTCAATCTAGTTTCAAAAGTAGCTCAACAGGTTGCAGATGGCGATCTGACTCAAGCGATCGCTACGACCAGAGACACGACTGAAGTTGGGCGATTGCTGACTGCGTTTCAAAGAATGACCCGAAGTTTGAATGCTTTAATCACACAGGCACAAAAATCTGGCATTCAAATCAGCACGTCTACTACTCAGATTGCAGCAGCAGGAAGACAACTTGAGGCAACGGTCAACGAGCAAGTTGCATCCATGCACGAAGTCAACGCCACCTCTCGCCAAATTGCGTCAACGGCTGGTGAGTTAGCAAAATCGATGGATGGAGTCGCTGAGACAGCGCGTACTACAACTGAAGCTGCCTCTAATAGTCAAATGAATCTAGAAAAGATGCAGCTCGCAATGCAAAATTTAGTGCTAGCGACTAGCTCGATTTCATCAAAGTTAACCGTGATGGATGAGAAAGCGAATAATATTAATACGGTCGTGACTACGATTACAAAAGTTGCCGATCAAACTAATCTACTATCGTTAAATGCAGCGATCGAAGCTGAAAAAGCCGGAGAATATGGAGCCGGATTTGCGGTTGTAGCCCGAGAGATTCGTCGTCTTGCCGATCAGTCGGCGGTTGCCACACTCGAAATTGAACAAATGGTCAAAGGGATGCAATCGTCAGTGTCTCAAGGTGTGATGGAGGTTGATAAATTTAGCCGAGAAGTCAGGCAATACGTTGAAGACGTTGGGGATATTAGTGGACAAATTGCTGGATTCATCAAAAATGTGCAAGGGTTAACCCCGCAGTTTGGGGCAGTCAGCCAACGCATGGATGAACAATATCGCGGGGCAGAACAGATTAGTTTAGCGATCGGGCAACTCAGCGACGCGTCTTATCAAACGGTGCAATCGTTGCAGGAAACTAACAATGCACTGACTCAGCTAGATGACGCGGCTCGAGGCTTGCAGCGAGAAATTTCTCAATTCAAGGTGTAAGTGGCACGATGAATTCCATAAGTGATTGCTGGAATCAGATTGGCGTGTGGGGCGATCGCTCCTGTGATCAACTAGAGACAACTACTCACTGTCGCAACTGTCCTGTTTACGCCACGGCAGGGCGCAGTTTGTTAGAGCGAGAGGTTCCGATCGACTATCTTGCCGAGTGGACAACGACCATCGCCACTCCTCTAGATAAACCAGTGAGAATGCTGGAGGCGGAGGGAGATCGTCCTGCTACAAGAGGGTTAGATGATACCCTATCTGTGATTTTATTTCGGCTAGGAGATGAGCAGTTTGCTTTGCCTCTAAACGTGCTCAATGAGGTTACCCATCCCGGTGCGATTCACCGATTGCCTCACCGCAGCAACGACTTGTTGTTAGGACTGATCAACATTCGGGGCGAAATCTTGCCAGCGATCGCGTTGAGTCATTGTCTCGGTTTAAAGACGGTGCCACCTTCGTCTCTTAGTCGGCTCTTAGTCGTGGGACAGCCCGATCGTAAATGGGTATTCCCAGTCGATGAAGTTTACCGAGTTCATCGAGTTTTGGCGGGCGAGCTAAAAGAGGTGCCTGTCGTCGTATCTCAAGCGAGTGAATCTTACACCCAAGGGATTATTGACTGGCACAGCAAAAAGGTGAATTATCTGGATGCAGACCTCTTGTTTTACACGCTTGAGCGCAACGTTTTGTGATGAGCTGTGGAGACCCCATGCCCGACTACTCCATGCTGGATCTGTTTCGTCAAGAAGTAGAAACTCAGGTTAAATCCTTGAAGCAAAGTCTGTCGATTCTAAAGGAACAGCCGTCTCAAGTGAGTGAATTGGACACGGTGATTCGATCGCTCCACGCGATCACCGGATCTGCCCAACTCATTGAAATCGATGCCGCCGCTACGCTATCGGAAGACATGAGAGTTCGCTTGATCGCCGTGCAAAATAGTTCAAGGACTTTAACAGAATCGTTGGTCGATCGCCTCCTCCATGCTGGAGATCTGCTAATTGAAATCAGTGACGCGACTAGCAATGAAACCCTAGAGAACTGGTTATCACAACACTCGGAAGATTTGGCACAGACGCAGGCAGCGATCGGGGAGGGTGACAAAGAGGCTATTCCCCCTGCTCCTCTCCCACAAGCGAGATCGGAGCCAGAAAATTCGATCCCATCTGATGACCCGAAACCAAATCCGCCTTCGCTGCTTTTAGATAGCTCGATGATGGAGTTATTTCGGCTCGAAGTCGAGGCACAGGCGACACTTTTAAACAATGGGCTGCTGGCGCTAGAATCTCAGTCTCACTCTGCTCAAGAATTAGAGGCATTGATGCGGGCGGCTCACTCGGTCAAAGGTGCCGCTCGCATTGTGGGATTAGATGCCGCCGTTCAGCTTGCCCATGTGATGGAAGACTGCTTTGTTGCGGCTCAAGATCACACCATTACGTTGGACAGCGATCGCGCCGATGTGCTGCTGCGGGGCGTTGATTTGCTTCAGAGTCTCAGTCAGGTGAGCGATGCTGATTTACCCAACTGGTTGGCAACCCATGACTCAGAGTTTAAAACAGTGCGATCGGCGATCGAGGCAATTTGCAATGCAGAAGGAACGGCGGCGATTCAAACTTTAATGGCTGATTTTGGGTCAGCGATCGCTCCTGCTGAATCGGTTCCCATTACTCACGAGCCTGAAAATCCGCTGAGTCCGGCTTCTGGAGAGATAAGCCCTGCTGATGCGGCGGCGGCTCAGGAGCGCATTGTGCGAGTCAGTGCAGACAACCTCAATCGCATGATGGGACTTGCTGGAGAGTCTTTAATCGAAGCCAATTGGCTGCCGCCGTTTGCAGATTCTCTGATGGTGCTCAAATCGCGACAGTTAGAACTGTCTAAAAACCTAGAGCGATTGCAGCAAAACGCGATGATCAATCCAGATCTCGATCAAGATTCTAAATCATTGATCGACGCGACTCGCCAACGCGACCAAGAATGCCGCGAACTGCTCAACGATCGCTTGACCGAACTCGAAGAATTTATTCGGCGATCGGCAAATCTCTCCGATCGGCTCTATCGAGAAGTGATCACCTCCCATATGCGTCCGTTTATGGATGGGGTGCAGGGGTTTCCGCGCATGGTCAGAGATCTGGCTCGCACCGTCAATAAGCAAGTCAAATTGGAGATTGTTGGAAAATCAACGTCGGTCGATCGAGACATTCTCAAAAAGCTCGAAGCGCCTCTCACCCACATTTTGCGAAATGCCGTTGACCACGGAATTGAACTACCAGACGATCGCACTGCGGCTGGAAAGGCTGCCGAAGGAACCATTCGAGTCGAGGCAATGCACCGGGGCGGAATGTTGGCGATTACCATTTCTGATGATGGCAAGGGCATCACTCCGATCGCGTTACGTCAACAGATCATCGACAAACAGTTAGCCGCGCCCGGAGTCGTCGCCAAGTTAACCGACGCTGAACTGATGGAGTTTCTATTCTTACCCGGATTTTCGATGAGCGAACAGGTGACAGAACTCTCTGGGCGAGGCGTAGGCTTAGACATCGCCCAAAGCATGGCGCAAGAAGTGGGAGGCACCGTGAGAGCGGCTTCCCAAATGGGGAAAGGCATCAGTCTTTATTTTCAATTGCCCCTGACGCTCTCCGTTGTGCGGACGTTGCTCGTCGAGATTTCTGGAGAAGCCTATGCGTTTCCCCTGGCGCGCATCGATCAGATCATCACCGTCCATCCCTCAGAGATTTCCATCGTCGAAAATCGGCAATATTTCACGCTAGACGAGACAAATATTGGTCTGATTCCGGTACATCAAGTGCTTGGTTTGCCACCGCCCACTTCGTCACCTACGCCACTGTGGGTAGTGGTGATTAGCGACCAATCCAACACCTATGGATTGGTGATCGATCGCTGTCTCGGAGAACGTGAACTGGTCGTGCGTCCGCTCGATGCTCGCTTGGGCAAAGTGCCAGATATTAGTGCAGCCGCGCTGATGGGAGACGGGTCGCTCGTGCTGATTGTGGATGTGTCTGACCT
>JBBRMC010000321.1:0-4992 GCA_038231055.1 Leptolyngbyales cyanobacterium | reverse complement strand
ATATTTTCGATTCGCTCCAGCGTGTTCATTCGCGTTGCCTAAATCGATTACTTGACCATCTGAAATTAATTCATAAGGCATTCGGCACGCCTGAGCACACTCGCCACGATTGGCAGACCGTCCGCCTAGCGACTCACTCGTTAAACACTGCCCCGAATAGGCGACACATAATGCTCCATGCACAAACACTTCTAACGGCAGCGAGACATTCTTCTCGGCAATCTGCTGCTGAATTTTATCAATTTCTTTAATCGAACATTCGCGAGCCAGCACCACTAATTGACAGCCGATCGCTTGGGCAAATTCCACTCCGGCAGCGCTGGTGACGGTCATTTGAGTCGAGGCGTGAATCGGGAAATCGGGCGATAAGTGACGAATCAGCCGACAAATGCCAATATCTTGCACGATCGCCGCATCTACCCCCGCCGCAATAATCGTGCGCAGATAATGTTCTGCCTCAGCCAACTCGGTCGGAAAAACCAGCGTATTGAGGGTGACATAGCCTTTCACACCGCGACGATGCAAAAATTCCATTAACTCAGGCAGATCCGCTTCGGTAAAGTTTTGCGCCCGCATTCGTGCGTTGAATCGCTCTAAACCAAAATAAATCGCATCGGCACCGTTCTCGATCGCGGCTTTGGCGCAGTCCCAATGTCCAGCCGGGGCGAGCAGTTCGGGGCAGCGCAGCGCAGGAGCAGAGTGGGGAGCTTGGTTTTCAGCAGCGTGCATGAGGGTTGAGAAGATGGCGGCTTCTCTATAATAGTTGGGTGAGCGTGTTGGCGACGAAGACCCGTTAATGAATCTAAAATGGTGAGTAAATTTGTGATTCAAAAAAGTCAAAACTTATGAAGCAGCCAGTTTTTCGAGAGATTCTTGAGCAAATTAAAGATCTGGAGATCGCGGAGTTGCAGGAACTTGACAAAGCGATTCAACATCATCTTGCTGACAAAAAAGAACTGATCGAAAAAAACGCTTTTCATCAATCATTGCTGTCTTCTGGATTGGTTAAGCAAATCAGACAGCCTCATTATCGGCAAGTTGATCAACAGCAACTCATTCAAGTTCAAGGTCAGCCTCTTTCTGAAACTATTATTGAGGAACGGCGCTAAATGGCGGTCTACTTTCTAGACAGCAGTGCGCTAGTCAAACGCTATGTGAGCGAAATGGGTTCAACTCAGGTCTTGGAGATATTTGATCTCAAACTAGACAACGAGGTATTTATTGCCTCCATCGCGGGTGTTGAGATTATTGCGGCAATCTCAAGACGGGTGCGAGGGGGTAGCATCAGTTCTGTAGATGCGACAGTTCTCTGTAATCAAGTTCGCAATGACTACGAGGCAGAGTATCAAATTATTGACATTACAAACAATATTGTTTCATCAGGAATGATGCTAGCTGAAACCTACGGTCTGCGGGGCTATGATGCGATTCAGTTAGCAGTAGGCTGTGCAGTTAACACAGTGTGTCTAGCTAGCAGCGTGTCTCTAAGATTTGTATCTGCGGATAACGAGTTGAACACTGCGGCTTCAAAAGAGGGAATAACGGTTGTGAATCCCACTGAGTATCTTTAGTTTTAGATGCAATCGCCCGATCATCGAACTCGTCCGACCACCAATTTGAGATATCGCCCTTCTGGAAACTGGGCTGGGACGGGATGATCGATCGCGTGTCCCGCTTCGTGAATAATTTGAACTCGTCGCCCTGCTGAGGCACCTGCTGCCGCTAACATTTCCTTAAATGCCTCTGGGCTGACTTGGCTAGTGCAGCTTGCCGATACGAGTAGCCCATTAGGAGCCAAACATCGCATCGCTAAAGCGTTTAATTTCGTGTAGCCACGGATCGCAGCATAGCGATTTTGCTTACTTTTAGCAAAACTGGGCGGGTCGAGAATGATTAGATCAAACGAACGTTTTTCTTGAGCAGTACGATCGAGGAATTCAAAGCAGTCTTGCCTAATGAACCTGTGCCGCTCTGGATCAAGATGATTAAGGGCAACATTTTTGTCAGCCGACTCCGCCAATCCTTTGCCGATATCGACGCTAGTGACATGACGGGCATTGCCCCGCAGCGCATAGAGCGAGAATGCTCCCGTGTAGGAAAAACAATTAAGGACATCTCGATCGCGGCTCAACCCTTCGACAAACCGCCGATTTTCTCGATGGTCAAGAAACAATCCGGTCTTTTGCCCGGTATGAAGATTGACTTCAAACTTTAAGCCGTGTTCCTGCACTATGAATGCTTGAGGAGCAGGTTTGCCCCACAACAGTTGGGTTTTGCTTTCACCATCTGCACGATCGCCCGAATGCTGCGTTCTCAGAGAAATTCCCTGAAGGGGTTTAATTGCGATCAGCGACTTAACCAGCCAATCTAATAAGTCTTCTGCCCCTGGCATATAGGTCTGAACGACCGCAAAATCGCCATACAGATCCACAGTTAATCCTGGTAAGCCGTCGCCCTCGCCAAACAACCAGCGATAAGCGGTGCAGCCTTGCTCTCTGAGGGACGATCGCAACTCCCAAGCTGCTTGAACTTGTTGACGAAACCAGGGAGGCGTAGGCAGATCACGATCGGAGAAAATGCGAATCGCGATCGCGCCTTGGTCATCCCACAACCCATAACCCGTCCAACCCCCACACCGGACTTTGACCCAGCTTCCTGAGGGCAAATGTAAATCATTAGAAATATGAGTTCGATAAACCCAGGGGTGCCCTCTCACCAGATGGTCTTTGAGAGTGGTGGGCAGATGAATTTCGCGGAGCTTTGCCATTGAGATTGAGGAGCGTTGAGCGACCATCGTGACAGATTCTGTAAGTCCTTGCAATCATCGAATGACCACAGTCGTACTCAAACGACTAACTTTACGCGATGTGCAACTAAATTTGCCCTCATCCCAACCCTTCTCCCTAAGGAGACGGACTTTCAGAGATTGCCCGGTTCCCTGCTCCTTGGGGAGAGGGCTAGGGTGAGGGCAGTAGCTTCAAGCGTTTGGAAAAAGTTGCACACCGCGTAACTTTTGAGAATTATTGATAAAGTTTAATCTTTTCTTTATACTTTCGTTAGACTGCATTCTGATATTCTTCAAAATACATACACAAGCTTGATGTCAACTACACGACCTAAATCAAAGAGGCTCTTAGCGGATATGCAGCCAAACCATTTAGAGATTCGGCAAGAAGACTGGGTAAAAGATTTGCTAGACAAACTAAATCCTGAAGAGCAGGATGTCGTTCTGGATGCCTTTAAAGATCTCCGACGATTTAATCGCAAAAGACCTAGTTAGATCTGAGCGGAGCGATCGAGGTTGTTCTACATAATGTCTTTGTAGACAACACTAATTTTACTTTTGTTAAAACTTCATCAAAGTCGATCTGCTTACGAATCAGCCCGTTAAATTATTCTGGGTTTACCAATACAAATTTCTCATCTTCTGGATGGATTTATAGAAGTCTATTTTAAGTCACGCGATGTGCAACTAAGAACCCTCACCTCAAACCCCTCTCCCATCGGAGAGAGACTTTCAAGATTCTCTAGTTCCCTCTCCTTGGGGAGAGGGCTAGGGCGAGGGCTGCTTTTAGGAGGTTTAGAGAAGTTGCACATCGCGTTAAGTCTGCTAGAGGTCGAGCAGGGAAATCGAGGCTGACTGAGAGAGCACTCGTTAATCTTTCCTCAAATTTAGCTATCCTTAAAATCTTAGCTATCCTTAAAATCTATAGTGAAGCGCTACAGGTAAACTCACTTCATGCTAAACCGTCTGAAAATTGGCACCAAAATTGGCTCAGGGTTTGCCCTTGGTTTAGCAATCTTTTCTATCGTCGGATTTATTGCCTATCGTGGCACTCATCGGTTAGTCGAGAGCGCTCATGCAGAAAGACACACTTACCGAGTGTTGAGTAATTTAGAAGAAATTCTTTCACTTGCTAAAGATCTTGAAACAGGGCAGCGAGGCTACATTCTCACCGGGGAGCAACGCTATCTCGAACCCTATCAGACCGCGATGAGAAAGATAGAACAGAAAACAAAAGATGTCAGAGAGTTGACAATTGACAACCCTGACCAGCAGCGCAACCTTGATAGGCTAGAGCCTGTGATTGGAGACAGGCTAGCAGTGTTGAAAGAAGTGATCGACCTGAGACAGGCAGAAGGGCGTGAGGCAGCAATAGCCCTCATTCGCAAAGATCGGGGCAGACAACTTATGGTTGAGATTCGTCGCATCATCGGGCAAATGGAGGAAAACGAGCAAAAATTACTGCTCCTCCGCACCGAAGCGGCTGAATCTGCTGCTAACACCACGCTCTCAAGTATCACGCTGGGAGTTCCAACAGCACTCGCGCTTCTGACAGTGCTGGGAATTTTGCTGAATCGACACATTTCTAAGCCACTGAATGGCGTGTCTAAAGTGGCAGAAAAAATCGGCGAAGGAGACCTATTTGTGAGTCTGCCTGTCAGCGATCGTCAAGATGAAGTTGGAGTTTTGACGCGCACGATTAATCAGATGATCACTCGGCTGCGCGAAAGCACTCAAAAAAATGAGGAGCAAACGTGGCTTAAAACCAACTTGGTTGAAGTGAGTCAACAGTTACAAGGGCGGCGTAATTTAACCAATATTGCAAACCTGCTGTTGTCAACTCTTGCCAAGACCGTTGATGCCCAGCAAGGCGCATTTTATGGGTTGAATGAAACAAATGGTCAGACTCAGTTAAGACGCTTAGGCAGTTATGCTAGTGAAGCTCAATCTCTATCCGAGTGGATTCAGCTTGGCGAAGGATTAGTTGGGCAGTGTGCTCTTGAAAAGAGCACGATTCTCTTGAATGATGTCCCCGGTGATTATTTTCGGGTCACGTCAGCGTTAGGAAGTGTGTCTCCTCGTAGTTTGATTGTGTTGCCTGTCCTGTTTGAAAAACAGGTGGTCGCAGTGATTGAGTTGGCTTCATTAAAAGAATTCACTGCGACGCATTTAGAGTTTCTGCATGAAGTCAGTGAGACGATCGGGGT
>JBBRMC010000320.1:0-4996 GCA_038231055.1 Leptolyngbyales cyanobacterium | reverse complement strand
GGGTAACGAAAACCTGCTGCGGGAATTAGTGCGAAACTTCCGGCGGCTAGAACAGATTTCTGACGCAAATCAAATTGATTACACAGCACAACGATTACGATCGCAACAATTGCTTCAACGCTTATTTGGCACAAACTTAAACACTGCCACAATTCCGCAGCTAATCAAGATCGGATTCGATCAAAACCAAGCCTTGACGATCGTGCAACGGCGAAAAACCCAACCGTTTCGCAACCCGACTGAGTTGCTGACTGTGACGGCAGTTGATTTAGGCACCTATCTCAACGTGCGAGATCGGGTCATTGCAGCCGAGCCGTTGTCTTCAGTGTTGGATGTGCTCGATCGATTTAGCATTGCGTTTCAGTGGGTGGCTCTGAGTCTGCTGCTGCTGCTGAGTCGTAATGGGACAAGTTTTTGGTTAATCTTTGGCGTGGGATTGGTGACAATCGCCTATTTCAGCATTTTGTTTTGGCTCGTCGATCGCTGGCGTAGACGCTATCCTAAACCGATTTTGCCGACTTGGAGTGAGTTTGTCGGAGTGAGCATCTTCGCGATGGTGCTTAGCTTGGGGGGATTGGTGGCAGTGTTTCGCAACGGCGATCGCCCGTGGATGACGCTGGGATGTTTAGCGATCGTTATGGTTCCGATTCCGCTCATCCTCATCGGACTGCTGTTTCGGCAAGGTCGCTATCACCCACTTTTAGATGCCAGTTACTTTGTCGAAGAAGGCACCTTACGACAGTTAAGAGTTTTAATCGGACGGTTGCCAATTATTCCACGAGAACCAGTTTTCCGCGATCGCTATCTGCCCATCTTGTGGGATCGTCCGTGGAGTTGGCTCAACTATTTTGACTTCAGCTTTAACAACTTTTTGCGCTTTGGCTTTAATGACATTCGCCTTCGAGATCAACATCTGCCAAGTCTAGTCACCGGGCTTGTTTGGTATCAATGGAGTTTGGGAACGCTCTACATTGCCCTGCTGCTTTGGACACTTTCTCGGACGATTCCGGGTCTTAACCTACTAATTTATTTTAAATAAAGTTTCTGACGCATGACCAATGCCAAGTCGCTCATAAACCAGAAAAGTAGCTCATAATTCTCAAAATCGGCTAAATTCTCAAAATATCGTCCAGTTTTTACGAACGAATTGAGAAATTGTTGTTAACATACTTCAGCCAGAACGCCTTACACAGCAGAAGAACTCATCCAATAAAAAGTTAGCCAGAATCGTTCTACTGCCTACAATGAAAGCTCAAATTTAAAGTCAATTTTCTCTAACCCTTTCAGCCCGTTATCGATTTGTGTGTGTTGAGGAACCCCGTGAAAAGCTCTAAAAAGCGCCCTGTCTCTCCAAAGTCTGTGCCCGCCCGATCCACTCAACCTAAGAAAGTTATTTCTAAATCTAAAAAGTCAGCCAAACCCGGAGGCAAAAAGCTGCTCTGGCTGATGTTTTGTTTAACAGGAGTGGCAATGCTTTCGGCAACGGCAGGCGCATTACTTGCGGTTTCTCTTGCCAGCACGCCCCTCATGCAGCGTCAACTCAGCCCCGCTCAAGCCTCAGTGTTTGGCAAAGGGGGCATCTCAAGTCGAGGTAGTCTAAAATTGCCTGAGCTGACGCGCCCCGTCAACATTCTAGTTTTAGGCGCAAAAGTGCTGACGACAGATCTTGCAGCTCCGCCTGATAACCTTAAAAACCTTCGCTATCAGGCACTCGTTAACTCCTTTGATGGGTTAACCGATGTCATGCTGCTGCTACGTTTCAACCCTGAAACCAAGAAGCTGACGGTTCTTTCAATTCCACGCGATACGCGCACTTATATTCCTGACCACGGCATCCATAAAATCAACGAGGCAAATCTATATGGAGGTCCGGCTCTCGGCGCAAAAACGGTAAGTGAACTGCTCGGCGGCGTGGGCATCGATCGCTACGTCACCATCAACGTTCAGGGTGTGCAAGCGCTGATTGATGCCCTGGGCGGCGTAACGGTTTTCGTTCCCAAAGACATGAAATATAAGGACGATAGCCAACACCTCTACGTCAACCTCAAAGCGGGACGGCAACACCTCAACGGCGACCAAACTCTACAACTGCTGCGCTTCCGCTATGACGAATATGGCGATATCGGGCGAATTCAACGTCAGCAAACGGTGATGCGTGCACTGATGGAACAAGCACTCAACCCCACCACGGTGACTCGCATTCCAAAACTGCTCTCAATTATTCAGTCTCACATTGACACCAATTTAACGGTCGAAGAACTCGTCGCGTTAACGGGGTTTGCGTCTCAGGTGAATCGATCGAACACCAAAATGCTGATGATTCCCGGTGAGTTCAGCGCTCCGGGTGAATATGACGCAAGCTATTGGCTTCCTCATCCGGCTCAGATCCAAAAGCTAGTCGGTCAGCATCTCGACTTTGGCACCACCGCTTTAACCGAGGATCAGCCTGCCACTTTAAAAGTTGCCATTCAGAACAGCCTTAGTCAAGACAAAGGGGTGCAGTCGGTGATGACGACGCTTAAAGGAGCGGGCTATAACAACGTTTATCAAGACAGACCCTGGACAGAGCCATTGAGTGTGACTCGCATTGTGGCTCAACAAGGAGACGTGATCGGGGCAGAATCGGTGCGACGATCGCTCGGCTTTGGCGAAGTCAGAATTGAAGCCACCGGAAGCCTTGATTCAGATGTGACGATCCAAGTCGGTAAAGATGCCCTTCAGCCTGCTAAAAAGTTAGTGCGTCCTGGTCTCAAAGATCCCGGCGAGGGTCAGTGAGCCTCGATCGATCACCAATCCCGACAATTAAAAAACGCGAGGTAGATAGCACTTCGCGTTTTATGAGGTGAATGATAGAACGTTACAGCAGACGGAAAATGAAGGGATAGGTAAATGGCTCATCGGGTTTGGTGAAGCAGTGAGCCAATGCCCAGAGCGTTAGACCCCAGTGAATCGCATAGCCTAGTGGAAATAAAACCCAACCCAGCAACCCAAACGTCAGCAGAGACGGAATCAAAATCAGGATGCCCCAAAACCACACATTGAAGTGAAAGTTAATCGATTCTTTAGCGTTAGCTTTGACGACTGGGTCATCAGAGATAAACGTAATAGCGATCGGAATGCCGACTGATAAAAATGTCGTACTGAAAAAGATAGCTCCGTGAGACAGGCAGGATAGCAACTTGCGCTTGTCTGAATCGTAGGTTCCTTGCATCCTGGATATAGCTCCTGTTGATAGTTTTTTCTCTTGGCTCGATCGTATCGTCAATCGATTTGCTTTCAGTAGTGGAGTTTACCGTACTTCTCTCAACGTCGCTCTTTTCCTTCGGATAGATTTATTGCCGAACTTCAGGGTCTGGCTGAAGATTGGGCGTGATCATCACCTCTGGGTTGAAGGGCTGAAGGTTTTGGGTCGAGCCACTTTGTGGGGGTTGGGCAAATCGCTGCGCCAAGTTTATAAAATCGGAGGGCACCATGACGATCGTGGTTGTATTGTTTTCTGCCCCAATTTCGGTCAGCATTTGCAAGCGGCGCAATTCCAGCGCGATCGGATTGGCACTAATCGTCCGAGAGGCTTCGGCGAGTTTGGCAGAGGCTTCTTGCTCAGCGGCAGCTTTAATGATGCGGGCGCGCTTTTCTCGAATCGCTTCGGCTTCTTTTGCCATTGCACGCTGCATAGTGGGCGGAATTTCGACATCTTTGGTTTCGACGCGCTCAATCACAATGCCCCAGGGTTCTGTGATTTCATCGACAATCTCTTGCACTTTGACGTTGATTTTGTCGCGGTTTTGCAGCACGTCATCAAGAATGTTTTGTCCCACTACGTTTCGCAACGTGGTCATCGCAACTTGATAGACTGCCGTCTGATAGCTCTCAACTTTGTTAATTGCCTTAGACGGATCGAGAATTCGGTAGTAGAGAACGGCGTTGACTTTGATGGTGACGCTATCTGCGGTGACGGTTTCCTGTGGCTCGATGTTCACAGTCTTCGTCCGCACGTCGATTTGAACTTTTTGATCGACAAACGGCATAATCCAATACAGACCGGGACCCATTACGCCCTTGGTGCGTCCGAGTCGAAAAATAACGCCTCGTTGATATTCTCGATCGATCTTCAGCCCATTTAAGGTGAGAATAAACAGCGCACCGATGAGCGCAGTCATAAAGCTTCCCATTGTGGTATCCCTCAAGGTGTACTTCTGTTCTAGCACGACGATCGGGGCGTGATCGAAACCGTAGTCTCGTCTAAATTTATGATTTAGCTTGTCATCCGATTGGTTCTAAAGGTGACATTTGAGCCTTCTTGGGTTTGCTCCAAGACGAGTAGCGGTGTAGGTTTTGCTTTTTGATCCCAATGCATATTGGCGATCCGACCCTGGATGGCGGGTTGCCAGGTTTCATTTTCGTGGGTTGGGCTGAGAAAGGTCTCGAAGCAATCAATAATCTGATTGATCGTCACAGACGTGGGCTGAGTCGGTAATTTGAGAATCTTGATCTGGACGCGGAAGAGAACTCGCTTTGTGCCTTTAGTGGTGCCCTCTCCTGCGTCGTATTCTAAGTCAAAGATTTCATCGACTTGTCGCCCTGTGCTGGCAATGCCGACTTCAGCCTGGTTATTTGGATTTGCGCGCAGTGCCAGGGTGATTTTATCTTTAACTTTGAGCTTGATCTGATTGACGATCGCAAAGTGAAACACTTCTTCTGCCATTCGCATTCTCAGATAGTCGAGGTTAAACTCGCGCGAGTGGATCAGGTCTGGGTTGCGCTCCATTTTGCCGATCATTTCGACGGCATACTTGAGTTTTTTTTGCAGTTCGCGATTTTTAAAGGCTTCAAATCGAGTTTGCTTTTTAAGCTTGTTGGCTTGAATCGTTGAAAAGATGCCCAAGCAGACGAGCAGCAAAAAAAGCCCACCTGATGTTGCCATCCAAATCTGTTGCCCAGAGTCGCTTGGGGCAGAGGCACTAATCGGAGCATCAGGCTTCGTTTTGACCGTTTT
>JBBRMC010000319.1:0-4998 GCA_038231055.1 Leptolyngbyales cyanobacterium | reverse complement strand
CATCCTGGGTGGTGCGTTGCTCTGTGCGATTCACGGTGCGACGGTTGAGAACACCCTGTTTGAAGATGGCGATGGTGGTTCCAACACCTTCCGTGCCTTCA
The DNA here is from genome assembly GCA_038231055.1 of Leptolyngbyales cyanobacterium. Lineage (GTDB taxonomy): Bacteria > Cyanobacteriota > Cyanobacteriia > Leptolyngbyales > Leptolyngbyaceae > Phormidesmis_A. The sequence goes on along the minus strand of JBBRMC010000319.1, from coordinate 4,897 downwards.
ACCCGACTCAGAGTGAAGAAACCTACTCAATGGTGACAGCAAACCGATTCTGGTCTCAGATCTTCGGGATTGCGTTTTCCAACAAGCGGTGGCTACACTTCTTTATGCTGTTTGTCCCGGTGACGGGGCTATGGATGGCATCGGTGGGCATTGTCGGTTTGGCGCTGAACCTGCGGGCGTATGATTTCGTCTCTCAGGAACTGCGAGCGGCAGAAGACCCAGAGTTTGAAACGTTCTACACCAAGAACATCTTGCTGAATGAGGGCATCCGCGCTTGGATGGCTTCTCAAGATCAGCCTCACGAAAAATTTGTATTCCCTGAAGAGGTTCTTCCTCGCGGTAACGCTCTCTAAGATTCAGTACGCATCTTTTTCACTGCTCCTGCCGTTTACGGTGGGGGCTTTTTTATGAAACCACCCCACACTCGAAAAAGTCTGTGTTATCTTGATTAAGGAGGTACAGATTGCCTGACCTTGACGTTGTAAACCCTTGATACTAAAGCCGATTAGGCAATAGGAGGTGATGCCCATGTCAGATAGTAGTATACGCTTGGGTCATCAGATTGTGTTGAGCTGGCTGCGCGCCGGGGCTGTTCTCTAGAGTTAGATCTTCCACCCTGGTAGAGATAGCTCATCCATGACGGCTGACTAGCCTGGAGTCCCTTCCGGCAGTCTAGTTTCAATCTGAAGACCCGCTACACCGCTCCTGCTCCCCAGAGTTTTTTGGTTTACCAAGATTCTTTAGAGCAGGAGCGGATAGTTTTTTAAAGGGAAACGTTAGTCACTATCGACATAGCTATCATTTAATTGCCTTCCGTAAAGCTTTAGAGAATCGGCGGCTTTTTGACAGCATCTATTCCTTTCGATAGAGGCGGCTCAAGGGCATTTTTGAAAGGCTTAAGGCAACGTATAGCCAGTAAATAATCCTTTAGAACTCGCGTTTGTTGAAAGTGGAATGCGCTTAGGGCAAACATCTGCTATCATCTCCAGAGTTACTTGTTCATTTGTGATTTACCACACAGTATCTAAACGCTCAAGTGATAGTCTTGAGTAGGTTTTTTGATTTTGCTGTCGTTCACAAGTTCAGATTACAGGCTATAGAAGGCTTAAACAGCCACTCTATTCAGTAGGTGTGAGGAGAATATTCATGTTTAAACTTCTGTTGAGTTCATTGGTCATCAGCCCAGCAATTTTGGGTGCTGCTCTAGCTGTTTCTTCAGGCGCGATCGCCGCAGAAAAGTCAGTGGTGGTTTCACCCTCTCTGTCTGCGATCGAAGCTAAATCTCAAGAAATTGAGGCACTTGCTGCACCATCTGTTTCTGTCAAAACCCTTCAAGTCGCTCAGGTTGCGGCTCCCGAAGCCAATCCGCTCAAGCTAGAAGTTTCTGCGAAATCGGCAGAGACTAAAGCGGATAAGACTGCTCCAATTCAAATTGCTCAGGTTTCTGCTGCACCTAACTCTGAAACGGACTCGATCGACCAAATCAACCGTTACAGTCGTGAAGGAAAGTCCAGCGCATCGGTTGGGCAAGTCACCTCTGTGTCTCAACTGTCTGACGTTCGCCCAACAGATTGGGCATTTCAGGCGCTGCAATCTCTAGTCGAGCGCTACGGCTGTATCGTAGGCTATCCTGACAAGACCTTTCGCGGAAACCGCGCTTTAACCCGCTTTGAGTTTGCCGCAGGTTTGAATGCGTGTCTCGATCGTGTCAACGAATTAATCGCAGCTTCAACGGCTGACTTGGTTAAGAAAGAAGACTTGGCAACCCTGCAAAAGCTGCAAGAAGAATTTGCGGCTGAATTGGCAACTCTACGCGGTCGTGTCGATGCTCTAGAAGCTCGTACTTCAACGTTAGAGAAGCAGCAGTTCTCTACAACCACCAAGCTAGCGGGTGAAGCAATCTTTGCAATCACTGACGAGTTTGGGGTTAGAGGCACGGGTGGCAACAACACAGTATTTCAGGACAGGGTTCGTCTTGCATTGAACACCAGCTTCACGGGTAAAGACTTATTGGTCACTCGTCTTGCAGCAGGCAATGCGGGATTGTTCAATCTACAGAATCCGAACCGACCTGGTGGCACAAACGCTGAAGGACTTCAAACCTTCAACTTTGGCAATACGGGTGGAAACCAAATCTACGCTGACTGGGTTGCCTACTTCTTCAACCTCAACGAAAAGGTTCGCGTTTACATTCCAGCAGTAGGAGGTTTGCACTATGATTATGCACCTACCGTTAGCCCTGCTCTTGATGCCTTTGATGGAGGTACAGGTCCTCTCTCGGTGTTTGCTCAGCGCAACCCCATCTACCTAATTGGTGGTGGTACTGGTGTTGGCGTAAACGTTGATTTGAGTCCTGCGTTAACCATCAGCGGCGGCTACTTGGCGGATAACTCTGGTACGGGTGGTGCAGTCGTTGCAAGTGCCAACAACCCGGCTAACAAGAATGGCTTGTTCAATGGCAGCTATTCTGCTCTTGGTCAGATTACGTTCAAGGCTGGCGAAGCCCTTTCTCTGGGCTTGACCTACGTCAATGCTTACAGACAAGGTGGCATTTTTGATACAGGCAATGGTGGTAATGGTGCATCTGGCACACTGTTTGCTAATCGGTCTACAGGTGCTGCCGCGGTGAGTGCGTATGGTGCTGAAGTTGCTTTTAGACTCAGCCCAAAAATTGTGATCAACGGTTTTGGGTCTTACATCAACGCTAACTTTGTGGATGATGGCTTTGGCTCACGCAAAATCTGGACTTACGGCGTTGGACTGGCATTCCCTGACTTTGGTAAGAAAGGCAACCTTCTGGGCTTTGTAGCAGGCGCAGAACCTTATCTTGGCAACCCAACCACTACCCAACGAGCAGCGGGTGTGCAAAATACAGTTCCTCTGCACTTAGAGGGCTTCTACAAGTACCAGCTAAACGACAACATCTCGATTACACCTGGTCTAATTTGGATCATCAATCCTGGTCAGAATAACAACAACGATGACGCTGTGATTGGCACAGTCAGAACGACCTTTACTTTCTAATCACTGATTTTAGATAGGTTTTGAAGAAGCCCAGCGATCGCTGGGCTTTTTTCTTGCAAATCAGCGATCGTGGCGGAACCAATACCCTAACTGCGTCAGACCCAAGTGCCAAAGTGTTGGTTTAGATGGGTTTGCCCTGCATTCCGCTTCTTTCAGTAGACTACTGCTCAAACTCCTCATACGCTTCGACAATGCGCTGCACCAATTGATGGCGAACTACGTCAGCTTTTGAGAGATTGCAGAACGCGATACCATCGACCGATCGTAAAATGCGCTGCGCCATCATCAACCCAGACGTTTGGTGATTGGGTAAGTCAGTTTGCGTCAAGTCACCTGTGACTACCATCTTAGAGCGGAAGCCAATGCGAGTCAGCAGCATCTTCATCTGAGCCGGAGTCGTGTTTTGAGCCTCATCCACAATCACAAACGCATTGTTGAGCGTGCGACCGCGCATATAGGCGATCGGAGCCACTTCAATAATGCCTCGCTCCATCAAGCTGGCAATTTTTTCTGGCTCAACAAACTCATACAGCGCATCATAAAGCGGACGCAGATAGGGGTTCACCTTTTGCTGCAAATCTCCGGGTAGGAAGCCGAGCTTCTCTCCTGCCTCCACAGCAGGACGGGTCAACACCAATCGCTCATATTCATTTGACAGCAGCGCTTGAACCGCTAAGACGGCTGCCAAATAAGTTTTTCCAGTCCCAGCAGGACCGATGCCAAACGTTAGATCATGAGTGCGAACGGCTTGGACATATTGACGTTGACGAAACGTTTTAGCCCGAATCACATCACCCCGTCGCGTTCGTGCCAAAACATCTTGCTGAAGCTCGTGCAGGATGCCTTCTTGGTGATCGTCTAACGCTTGACGGGCTGTGAGAATATCTACACTATTAATCGGTTTACCCTGGCTCCAATAATCTTCGAGTGCTGCAATAAGCTTTTGCCCAAGATTAACTTGTTGCTTTGTGCCAGAGATCATTAGCTCTTGCCCTCGCATCACCAGCGTCGCCCCGGTTTGCTTGGAGAGAGTCTTCAGATTATTTTCCTGAGTTCCGGCTAGAGCGATCGCGCTTTCGACACTCGGCAATTCAACAGTTAAGGTTTCTACCATGCAGACCAGGGTTAGGGGTTATCGCGAGGCTGAGAATCAGGGTGAAGATTGAATCCAAAACTCAATATCTAAACGCTAGAAACACCTGGATCGATGTCTTTGTAGACTGATCAGGTGTTTCTTCAGCATCTATCTATTATTCTAGCGAGAGTCATACAACACTGGCTCAAAACTTCAAACTTCAGTTACTCGCTTTGCCGAGGTTTGGGCTTGGGCACTACTCGCGGCGCACCAGACGGACGAGGGGGCGCTTCTGATTGCCGGGGAGAAAATGACTCATCCGATCGCTCGTGATCACCGTCTTTTTGAGTGCCAAAAACGTCCAGTAGGGCAGTGTGCCCGGCGGCTTTTGCAACCCCTTCAAGGACATTGCGAATGGCTTGAATATTGCGTCCACCACGCCCAAACACGCGCCCTTTATCAGTTCCTTCAAACGCTAACCGCACCCAGACCCGCGATCGAGATGAGATTTCGCAATCAACCCTGAGCGAGTCTGGAGTTTCTAAAAATGGCTGGACTAAAAATCGTACCAGACCTGCATAGTCTGGAACGGCAGTTGCGAGTTCTGGCATGGAATCAGGCACGAGCTTTTTGTTCTAAAACGCTGGCTTTGGTGAGAATGTTGCGAACGGTTTCGGTGGGCTGTGCGCCTTTTTGTAGCCAAGCCTCGATCGCGGGCACATCCAGCCGCGTTTCGTCGGTGCGGGGGTTATAGAACCCGACTTCAGCGATCGGTCTACCATCGCGACGATCGCGACT
>JBBRMC010000318.1:0-5004 GCA_038231055.1 Leptolyngbyales cyanobacterium | reverse complement strand
GAAAAAAGGATGCTCGATCGAGTGTCCTTTTCGAGTGTTGGGGCATCTTTGAGTCAGTAGTTGTTTCGAGTTTCGCGCTATGCCCCAGCCAAGTGATCAAGCTCCGTTTCCTTGGGGAGCCATTAAATATTCCACGATCGCTCTCATTGCCTTAGCGGGTGGAGTTTGGGTGCTTAATTTACCCTTTCCGCCGCTGCGATGGGCGGTCGCTAAATCGGCACCCATCTTGCTGATGCCCAGTTTTATCAGCATGGATCAGAACTATCGGCAGGCGATCGTCAACATCGAACAAGCTGATCAGTTGGTTAACCAAGCCACATCTCCTGCCGATTTTGAGTTAGGCAAAACTAAAGCGATCGCTGCTCAAAAAAATCTGGATGCTCTGCCTGTGTGGTTTGTGGGCTACTATCCGAGTCAATATTGCAGCTTGTTTCACTGTGGCTGGAACTTCACGATCGATGAGTTTCGATCTGCCCGTGAAACCGTCGCTCGCATGGATGCCACGCTGTTTCAAGAAGACAATGCCCGTGCTCAAATAGAACAGGCAGATCAGGCGATCTCGGAAGCCCAACAAGCCTATCGTCAGGCAACCGATCAACCTGGGCAGAGTAAAGCGATCGCGCAATGGCAGGCAGCGATCGACGCTATCCAGGAAATTCCACCAAAAACCCTGGCGGGTCGTATGGCACAAAGCAAACTCAATGCCTATGAGCGCGATTTTCAGCAAGTGGTCGGATTCACCAAAGACAACACCCGCACCGGAAGCTTGATCACCGTCGCCAAGCAGTTTGCGGAAGAAGCCACTCGATCGGCAAAAAATCCTCCCCATTCTCTAGCAGAACTAGAGGAGATTCAAAAACTTTGGAAGACTGCGATCGATCGTTTGAGCAACATCACACTCGACGACCCCGATTATGTGGCGGCTCAACGGCAACTGGTTAGTTATCAAAAATCCGTGGGCGAAGTCCGGGTGCAAATGAAGGCTGAACAGGATTCACTGCAAGCGTTTGACCAAGCTCAACGGTTAAAGAAAAATCTGCTGGCTGTGACGACTAACAATCCGCAAGGGGTCGATCGAGGCTATGTGGCTAGCCAGCTACAAGACATCATTGATGAGTTAGCCAAAGTAAAACCCGGCACCACTCAATACTTAGACGCGCAAAAACTAATGAAGTCTGCCCAAAATCGACTGAAATAGCGGCGCTTAACTCTCTAAAATGCTAAGTAAAGTAATTTCGAGGTGGGCTATGGCAATCAAGAAAGGTGACTTGGTTCGCGCGGTGCGGGAGAAGCTAGAGAATAGCCTGGAAGCCAAAGCCAGCGATTCTCGGTTTCCCAGCTATATTTTTGATACAAAAGGCGAAGTGATCGATTTGAAGGGTGACTATGCCTTCATCAAATTTGGCATTGTTCCGACTCCTAATGTCTGGCTGCGCGTCGATCAGTTAGAGCTGTTCAAGTAGTTGATCCAGTAGTGATGTAGGGACATTCCATGAAACGTCCCTACATCGCTTTAGAAGTGGCTGATGATCGCGTTTGCAAACTCAGAGCACTTCAACGGTTCGACGGGCGGCTCCATCATGCGTGCTAAATCGTAGGTGACTTCCCCGTTGGCGATCGCTGCACTCAATCCTTTCTTAATTAAATCTGCTGCTTCTTGCCAGCCCATAAACTCCAGCATCATTACGCCAGAGAGAATCACAGAACCGGGATTAACTCGATCGAGTCCTGCGTGTTTAGGAGCGGTGCCGTGAGTGGCTTCAAAAATGGCAGACGAGTCCCCAATATTGGCACCCGGACCCATCCCCAAGCCGCCCACGATCGCGGCGGCTGCATCCGATAGATAATCGCCATTCAGGTTCATCGTCGCCAAAATTGAATACTCGTCAGGGCGAGTCTGAATCTGCTGAAAAATGCTGTCAGCGATGCGATCGTTGACCATCACTTTCTCTTTCCACTGCCCATTGCCGTGAGTATCCCAAATCGCATCTAAGACCGATTTGACTTCCTCACAGATGGCGGCTTGCTTCTCAGCAGTCAGAGAGTCATAACCAGGATCAATCTGACGAGCGTTGTCCTCAAGGGACAAATCTGGATTTTTCTCTTTGTTACCGAGAATCCAGGACTCACGCTCGGTGACACACTCGGCTCGAAACTCATCGATCGCCAATTCATAGCCCCAATCCCGAAACGCCCCTTCGGTATATTTCATGATGTTGCCCTTGTGAACCAGCGTCACCATTTGCTTGTTTTTGGGCAACCGCAGAGCGTGCTGCATTGCGCGCCGAACAAGACGCTGAGAGCCTTTTTTGCTAATCGGTTTGATGCCAATTCCTGAATCTAGAGGAATCTGCTTTTTTCCGTGTTCAGGCGTGTTGGGGATCAGATCTTCGTTGAGTAATTTGATTAAGCGATCGCCCATCTCACTGCCCTGCTTCCACTCGATTCCCAGATAAATGTCCTCTGTGTTTTCCCGATAGATAATCACATCCAGCTTTTCTGGAGTTTTGTGAGGGGAGGGTGTGCCCGCGTAATATTTGCAGGGACGCACGCAGGCATAGAGGTCAAAAATCTGGCGGAGTGCGACGTTTAGCGAGCGAATGCCGCCCCCGATCGGAGTCGTCAACGGTCCTTTAATCGCCACCCCAAACTCTCGAATTGCGGTCAAGGTGTCTTCAGGCAGATACTGATAGGTGCCGTATTGCTCACACGCTTCATCACCTGCATAGACTTTAAACCAGGTAATTTTACGCTGATCCCCGTAAGCAGCCTTGACAGCAGCATCAAACACCTTTTCAGACGCAGGCCACAAATCAATTCCCGTGCCATCACCGCGAATGAATGGAATAATTGGAAAATTAGGGACGATTGGTTCACCCTCTTTAAAGGTGATAGCAGACCCGGTTGCCGGAGGAGTGATTTTTTCGTACATAGTTTTAGGAGAGAGTCAATTGCGCTGCCGTTTTGGTAGGCTACCAGAATTTTGTCAAGCCTGATAGATCCTGTACTGGGTATTTCTTCATCAACTCTTGATACTAAATTCAGTAGAACTAGGCAAGCTCAGAGAATTCTAAAATACGATTAGGGGGCAAGACCTATTTTTATCGAGACTTTAGCTCGTCTCGTCTAATGATTTTGTGTTTATTCCTGCTTAATGATCGGTGAGAGCCAGTTATAAGCGCCTTGATTGACCGCTTGGAGACGTGAATGAAGAAGATTCTTGTAGTCGATGACGATACAACCCTACGGACCGCGTTGACCCGATACTTAGAAAAGCGAGGATACCGAGTTCAAGATGCTGCATCGGGTCTAGAAGCCTTTAAGATTTTTGAAAAAGATCCTGCTGATTTGATTGTCTCCGATGTGCTGATGCCCGAAATGGACGGCTACGAGTTTTGTCGTCGGCTCAGAGACACTCGATCGGGTCAATTAGTGCCGTTTATCTTTCTGTCTAGCAAAAGTGACGTAGAAGACCGCGTTCAAGGGCACTCGATCGGAGCAGATGACTATCTGATCAAACCGTTTGAGCCAAAAGAACTGTTGGCAAAAATTGAGGCACAGCTCGAACGATCGCGCCGAATGCACTCAGAAATCATTCGTCTCATGCAACAGTCTAACGGGGTTCCGGCTCCGGCTCCGCTGCCGCTCACTCCTGCCGAAGAAAAAGTTTTTTGGGAAGTCATTCAGGGTTACACCAACAAACAAATTGGTGATCACTTGTTTGTTAGCCCCCGTACAGTGCAAACTCATCTCAGCAACATTCTCAGCAAACTTCAGTTGGAGAATCGATCTCAGCTAGTTCGATTTGCGTTTGAGCAGGGCTATCGCCTCCCCAACGACGAACATTCGTCTCAACAGGGAGTCGCTGAGAACTAAACTGTAGGGTGAGATGGAGAATATTTCTGGTGTTTATAGTCTGAGCGAACTCAAACAGGCGATCGCGGCTGATCCGCAAACTTGGCGACCCCTCGTGGTTACCAACGGCTGTTTTGATTTGCTGCACGCGGGGCACGTCCGATATTTGCAGGCTGCAAAGGCATTGGGACGATCGCTGATCGTAGGGCTAAACAGCGATCGCTCGGTGCAGACTATCAAACCTCAGCCTATGGGGGCACCTGCTAGACCGATCGTGCCCGAACTGCAACGCGCCGAAGTGCTAGCTGCTCTCAAATCAGTCGATGGAGTTGTCCTATTTTCTGAGCCAACGGCGGCTCAATTAGTTGAAGCGCTCCAGCCAGAGATCTATGCTAAGGGAGGAGATTACAAAATCGAGACGCTGCCCGAAGCCTTGATCGTTCAGTCCTATGGGGGTCGCGTCGAACTGATTCAAATCGAAGTTCCCAGTTCTACAAGCGCCATTATTCACCGCATCTTAAATCCCTAACTTTCCCTGCTGCAATCTGGAATAAATCGTTTCATGACTAACCTAGATACCGCTTCGGCTCTCAACGTTCCCGCTAGTGTCGCCACTCTGCAATATAAGCTGCGATCAGAGCCAGAGAAAGTTCAGCTACAAATCATTGACGAGTTGATTGCCCTAGGAGACCCAGGTCTAGCGGTCTTGATGGAGTTTTTGCGAGAGCGTCAGCCTAGCTTAGAGCAGGGACGATCAAGCAAAACTCCGATTAAAGTCGTTGAGGCAGCCGTCTATCAAGCGCTCTTCAACACCCATGCCCCTCAGGTTATCGAATTCCTTCGGCAGCATTTTCCGACGGGGACGGTGCCCTTACAATCGCGGCACAACCTCGACTATCTCCCGCTTCAGCAACTTCTCGCCAACCAAGAGTTTGAGGCAGCCGACAAGTTAACGATTCAAAAGCTGTGTGAGCTTGCAGGATCTGCGGCGGTGCAGCGTAAGTGGATCTATTTCACCGAGATTGAGAGCCTGTCGTCGATCGATTTGCAGACCATTAATGCCCTCTGGCTTGCCCATTCAAACAGTCGGTTTGGCTTCTCGGTGCAGCGTGAGATTTGGCTCGGTGTGGGCAAAAACTGGGACAAGCT
>JBBRMC010000317.1:0-5010 GCA_038231055.1 Leptolyngbyales cyanobacterium | reverse complement strand
TGGCTGCGTCGTCATCCCGATTCTGTGCTTACCAGTCTGCATGGAATTCCACCACTCTATGCGGTTTTTGGTGGATTTTTAGCCCATTATCACTTCATTTCAACCACCGGACTGTATACCCTTGCAGCAGCATTGCCGTTAGTCGGAGTCGGTCGTCGTCAATCTGACCTCAAACCTCTAACTTATTTAGGAATCACGGCTGTCTCGATCGCAGCTTATGAAGGGCTGATCTACCAATTGCTGCACAGTTCTGGAGGAGATGCAGGAGACGGCGTTACGCTTTTGGCGGGGTTAGCGACTGCGATCGCCATTACTTATCGTCTAGTTGCGCGATGGCTGCAACCCTATCTGAGACTGAGCCGATCCGAACTTTTGGCGGTGACTCATTTGCACTGGCTCGGTGGTAGTATTCTCGCTTTCGTTGCTCTCATAGCCCCTCTCAGCCCTACCGGACATCTACTTTGGATTGCAATCACAACGTTATTAGCAGCTTACGCAATCTGGCAAGGGCGGACAAAAGAAGAATGGGTGTATCTCGGCGTAATCGAAGTGTCTGCGGCGATCGCTCATGCCCTCTCGCAAACTCTGCCAGAATCAACGCTGTGGAATTGGGGCGCTACGATCGCGAGTCTATTCGCATTCGGACTCTACACGCTACCTTGGCACCGTTTGGGATGGTCACGTCAACCCTGGCAAACCTCAGCCGCGCTATTGCCCGCAGCGATCGTGCTCATCACCTATCCAGCTATCGCCGTGCAAAGCTTATTGATTACGGCTGCCTTTTATGCCTGGTTTGCGAGGGTCACGGCTCAAATTCGTCTCAGTTATTTGGCGCTCGGACTGGCAGATTGGGCGATTCTTAAAGTGTTAGATCAATATTTGCTCACCGATCCGTTATGGTTTATGGCAGTTATTAGCGGTTCGATTCTCTATGGTGTGCAAATTGATCCGGCTTTACGATCGTCTTCATCTCGCGAAGTACGTCACCTTTTACGTTGTTTAGCAATCGGACTATTTTGTTTCACAGCTCTCTATCAATCTGATCGCAATTGGGTACAGGGACTATTCACGATCGTGTTTAGCTTAGGCTTAACCGGAGCTGGATTAACTTTGCGAATTCGTGCATTTCTGTATGTAGGCACTGCAACATTCATACTCAAAGTAGTGCGTCAACTTTGGTTTTTTATCAACAATGAATCTCTGCTTCTATGGGCAATGGGCATTGTCTTAGGACTGGTGTTTATCTGGATCGCTGCCACTTTTGAAGCACGACGCAGCCAAGCGATCGCGCTCGTGCAATATTGGGTCACAGAACTCGATCTCTGGGAATAACATCCAGATTGCGCTAGCAAACTTTTCTGAGAAAACGCTGAGTTTAGGCTGAGACCATTTAATGCAAAAATTCAGGAAAATTGGAGATTGATTTCAGAGTCGCCTCAGACTCGATCGATATACTGTGAGCATCGAGAAACATTCACAGTCTTTCACCGGGATGGGAACAAACATGAATTACAGAATTATTGGCTCACTAGCAGGTTTCGCGTTGATGGCAAGCCTTGCTGCCTGTTCAAGCACTCCTGAAGTCAATCAGCAAGCCGCTCCTAGTCCAGCTTCTAACGTTCCGGCTGTTAGCACATCTCCTGATGCCATGAAAGGTGATGCCATGAAAGGTGATGCCATGAAAGGCGACACGACGAAGGGGGATGCCATGAAGAAAGAGGGGGATGCCATGAAGGGCGACGCGATCAAGGGTGATGCTATGAAGAAAGATGGCGATGCTACGAAAGGCGACGCGATGAAGGGGGATGCCATGAAGGGCGACGCGATGAAAAAAGACACCACAACCAAACCGTAGCTCCTTAAATGGATTAAAGGTTAAATAGGCTTCTTGTAGTTTGACAAGTGCGGGATTAGACGAGAATTCGTTTGGAGTTCATCAGACTGCAAGAAGCGCATCGCAATTCCTGGAGCAACGCCCATCACGAGTCGAGGCTCCTTATAGGCAGGAGAGACCCTTATTATGGACAAACGATCGCGCCAACGTCGGCAATTATTGCTCTATCTGGGATTAGGAGTCGTCGGTGCAGGGGCAGCCACTGCGTTTGGAGTGACTTCTAAGAACGCAAATTCGACCGCTTCAAGTAACCCCTCAATCGCATCCGCCATTACACCGAGTGGCGCTACGTTAGCCTCTGCTGGGACTGCCCTCCCAGATTTTCAAGGAATCAGTCAGTGGTTAAACTCGGCTCCTACGTCGATCGCTAATCTCAAAGGCAGCGTTGTCCTCGTGCAGTTCTGGACCTTTGCCTGCATCAACTGTCAGCGCACATTGCCCTCTGTGGTTCGCTGGCACCAGCAATATGCTCAAGCGGGGCTAAAAGTGATCGGCATTCACACGCCAGAATTTGCGTTTGAGCGTGATATCAACAACGTCAAACGAGCCTTAGCGCAACATCAGATCACGTATCCCGTCCCGATCGACAACGACTTTAAAACCTGGAAGGCTTACAGCAATGAATATTGGCCTCACCTATATTTAGCCGATCGTCGAGGTCTGATACGCTACGACCACATTGGCGAAGGTGCTTATGACACAACCGAGCAAATGATTCGGCAACTTTTAGCAGAAAAAGCCTAAATTCAGGTTTCTCAGATGACTTCTACACTCTCGACAGGGCTTGCCTTTTTAGCAGGTGGACTCACCGTTTTGTCGCCCTGTGTTCTCCCGATTTTGCCCATTCTAATCGGACGATCGTTGCAATCTCATCGCTATGGTCCTGTTGCGATGGTGGCTGGGTTAGTCGGTGGGTTTGCTGTCGCGGGGAGCTTATTAGGCATCACTGCAAGTTGGCTAACCGGATTCGCCAACGTTTTGCGGATTGGAGCGATCTTGCTCCTCTTGCTGCTAGGAATTCTCGCCATTTTTCCAACTTGGGGCTATCGTATCTTTGGCTATTTGTCGATCGGGCGCTGGACAAAAGAGCTACCACGCATTGGGCTATGGGGAGAATTTTGGCTCGGCACTCAGCTTGGGCTACTGTGGACTCCCTGCGCGGGACCTGTGCTCGGCGGAATCTTAGTGTTAGCGGCGGTCAATCACCAAATTGCAGGAGCCTTTGGTCTGCTGATTGCTTACGGGCTAGGGGCTGCATTGCCGCTTTTGGCGATCGCCTATGGAGGACGAACCTTAAGCAAACGAGTGATCGGATTTCGTCGGCACAGTGCAGTTTTGCAAAAAGTTGGGGGCGTGATCGTCATTGTCAGCGCGATCGCTATTCTGCTCGGCTGGGATGTTCAGCTTCAGCTTTGGCTGGCTCCATTTTTTCCAGCACCCTCTTTGTAGTTTTGTCAGTTAAGGAGCTTTGATCTATGACTGCTTCGGTGCCCACTAAACGCCCCAAATCTCCACCAGTACCAACTCAAGCGATTTTAGCAAAAGCCTTTCACTGGGTTAATCTCGTTAGCCTCTTTGTGATGTTGACAAGTGGATTGCGAATCTATAACGCTAATCCTGTGTTTGGAGGACGCGAGGGATGGCATTTTCCAAGGTCTGTAGTGCTGGGTGAAGGGCTGGCAGACGGACGCAATTGGCACTTTGCAGCGATGTGGTTTTATTCATTAAACTTACTCTTTTATGGATTGTACATTCTGATTTCTCGCCGTTGGAAAAAACGATTTGCTAGCAGCAGTGATGTTAAAGCCTTGCAAGTAAGTCAGAATGCCAAGCGCAAAAATTATGCGTTACATCGATTGGTTTATACCATTGTCATTCCAGTGTTGCTGCTAGCAATTCTATCAGGAGTATCAATGTATAAACCTGCTCAGTTTCACGGGTTAGCGGGGTTGTTTGGAAGCTGGCAAACGCTGCGTGTCGTTCATTTTATTACCGTTCCTACAATTATTTTATTTACAGTAGTACATTCTTTATTAGCGCTAACCGTTGGCAGCACTCGTCTCGTTAAATCTATGTTTTTCTAGAGGTTATCTGATGACTAAACTTGTGATCTCTCGCCGTCAACTCTTGCAGTGGTCAGGGTTTTCTGGAGCGAGTTTACTGCTAGGTGGCTGTGCGACCAACTTATTATCTGAACAGGTCGGTCAAACTTTTGAGCCGCTCAACCAAAGCCTTCAGTCTCTTCTATTGAGTCAAAAACCTGTACCCGAATTTCCGATGAGCGCGATCGAGCCAGACAAACTGCTGATCAACACCTTCGACACAACGCCTCAAATCGATCCACTCCAGTTTCGCTTACAGATTCAGGGAGAAGTCAATCAGCCTCTGCAACTCAGTCTGGCAGATCTTCAGAAAATGCCCCTCACTTCGATGACCATTCGCCATGTGTGTGTTGAGGGGTGGGCAGCGATCGTGCAGTGGGGCGGAGTCCGGTTACACGATCTCATTCAACTCGCACAGCCTAAATCAAACGTTCGCTATGTCTATTTCAAGTCAGCCGACGGCTATTATGAAAGTTGGGATTTAGCTTCAGCCGTGCATCCTCAAACGTTGATGGTTTATCAAAAGAATGGAGCGCCGTTGTCGATCGAGAATGGTGCGCCGTTACGTCTCGCGTCTCCCATCAAACTGGGTTACAAACAAAGCAAATGGGTGACTCAAATTACCCTGTTGAGTGAATTAACGCCGATGAAAGGATATTGGGAAGACCAGGGCTACGAGTGGTTCGGAGGACTGTAAAAAAGTCTGACGTAAAAAAGTCTAACTTAGATCTTGCACCAGCCTTTTTGCTGCGTTTTCGTCCCGCCCGTGAATGAAATTCCGGGCTAGCCTTGCGAAGTCCGTTGAAACGGACTGAATCCCTCAAACCTTCTTGCAGTCCCTTCAGTGGACTTCGCACCGTTAGACCGTGATTTTCAATTACGGGCGGGTCTGAGCTAAAAACGACCCGATCGAACGGGGCTGATTGAGTGGGTGCAAGATCTCAGCTAAATCAGCTACAATGGTAATTATGTATGACTCGTAGTTGTCTACTTTACTAATGCAACTGATTCGCC
>JBBRMC010000316.1:0-5027 GCA_038231055.1 Leptolyngbyales cyanobacterium | reverse complement strand
GACCGCGCCGCCCCCGGTAAGAATGTCTTTTAACTGCGTCCCAATTAGAGGAATCGCTTCGATCGTGCCCAATTCAATCTTGAGCCGCCAAAAACCAAGCTGATCCCACCCTAAGAGCATCGCTGTCCAAGCTAGCCCGATCGCCGATAGAGTGAAGAGAATGCCGCTAATCCAAGCGGTCAGCCAACTAGGACGAAATCGCTCACCCAAAAACATCACCACAATTTGAATTAATGCCACCCCAATCACCCAATTGCCAGACAGATTGTGCATTGCGTGAACAAGCCAACCGTATGGAATTTCTGTGTCAAGAGATTTGAGAGATTGATAAGCACCACCCGCCGCAGGTTCGTAATAAAACGCTAAAAGGATGCCGCTACTGGCTGCAATTAAGGTCAACGTCAGCGTCGTCACGGCTAAAATTGTCGAGAGCCGTCTGAAGATGAAGGGGAGGGAAACGTCTTTCATGAGCGCTACACTTTTTCGCCTGATTGTGTATGCCCTTCAGAATACAAAACTTTACACTTTGTCTACTCCCTCTAAACGTAGAGATAGCGATCGCTTACGCCAAATAATTCACCCACTGCTGCACCACTGAGGGAGAGCCATACCAAACGCCCCCCGATCGAGGTGAATGTCTAACGTGATCGAGCGTCAGATTTTCTGCTCCGTCTAAATGAGCAGACTCGATCGGGCAAATTCCATCTCCCCACTCATTCCCTTTGCCGCAGGTTAACTGATAGCTGCTATACGCTAACCAACTGCCCGGACGGCGTTCGCCATAAATTGCTTTCCCCGCCACACAGACATAGTTCACATCTGAATAAAACGCACCGGGATAAGTAAGATTGACAAACTCTAGATTCGTGCGAGTCCAGCGCTCAAAGCTGGTGTGAGGAGTTCCTAACGTCAGCAAGTTAGACACGACAGAATGAGCTTTCCAAACATAGGTACGGTTTGCCAAAACTCCATGCACATCGTAGGGATACTCACCTAGATAAATCCGAGAGATCCAGCCGCCTGCTGAGTGCCCAATCAAATTAATCTGCGACGAGTTATGGTCTTGCCTCACCTGCTCAACCGTTTGATGAAGTCGTTCTAAAATCGGCAACACCGATCGTCCTCCCAGAGTTGGCAGCCAATCTCGTTTGATCAAAGGCACCACGACTGTTGGATAGCCCGCCTCAATCAAAATTTGCTGAAGACCTTGATAGTCGATCGCACCTGCAAGGTATCCAGGCAAAATCACGGTCGGTAAGGGCATAAGACAAAGCTAGCAACGGAGTTATTGATAATTTAACGCTGGGAATAGTGGAAACAAAAAAATATTGCCACTTTTCACGCTAGGGGTATCATGAAAGGGTTAGGAGCTAGAGACAGAAGTAGTTTGGCTCTTGACTTAATTCTAGTTTGAAACGTCTGGTTAGAGGCTCACCTCTGAGCAGGATTGTTCTCTCAATGTTCTATCTCTATGCGCTGTCCTTCTTGTCATCATCCAGATAATCGTGTGCTTGAGTCGCGATCGGCAGAATCGGGTCAAAGTGTGCGACGGCGGCGCGAGTGTTTAAGGTGCACTCACCGATTTACGACTTATGAACGCATTGAGTTTGTGCCGATCGTGGTGCTAAAACGCAACGGAGAGCGAGAATCATTCGATCGCTCAAAACTGTTGCGAGAACTGGTACGAGCCTGCGAGAAAACTACGGTTATGGAATCGCGCATTGAACGATTAGCCGAAGAAATTGAGTCTGACCTTCAGCAGCGAGTCGGGCGTGAAGTCACCAGCACTGAGATTATTGAATTGGTGTTGCACCACCTGCGATCGCTCAACGAGGTCGCTTATATTCGCTATGCCTCGATTTATTGTCAGTTTGATGGCATTCAAGATTTTGTGGATGCGATCGACCAACTCTACGATCGCGTCGAGCCACCCAACTCCGAAGAGCTATCAGAAATGAATGTTCTCAATCGTTAATCAGTACACTTAATACACTGTTTCTGCACAAGTTCAGTTGCTATTCTAATAGAAGCCGTTTTGCGGCTAAGATTTTTGTGCAGTCCCTCGTCTATGTCTCAGCCGACTCTTTCTAACCAACTTGAGACCGCTCTTCAATCTGAGACGATCGGGCAGTTGGCTATAGGTAACGCCACTCTATCTCTAGGCTCAGCCCACGGTGCTTTGCTTGGCGACGGTGAAGATCAGGGTTCGGTCATAGAGTCAAAAGTGGTTCCGATCGTCCAAATTCCCCGTGCATTTCCTGGGTTAGTGGGTCGGCAGACCGAGATCGCATCATCAATTGTTGCCCTGAGAGCTAAACAGACTGTCGAGATCTATGGTCAAGCTGGGATCGGTAAATCAGTGTTGCTGCGCTATCTGGCACATTATCCTGAGCTTACATCGTCACACTCTGACGGCATTTTTGACTTAAGTTCGATCGGGTCGGTCAACGATCGACTACAAACACTATTTGACGCATTTTATCTCAGTTCTCCGCCCGTTAAACTGTCAGCCAGTGACGCTCAGAAAGCACTTCAAGAGCGGCAGGCGCTGATCTTGTTAGATGATGACGGGTTAACCGCACCTGAACTTCAAGAACTCATTTCCAGATTGCCCAATAGCACCTTTTTGATTGCCTCTCGCGATCGTCGCCTTTGGGAAGAACACTCAATCAAGTTAGATGGCTTGTCACTATTAGACAGCACGACTCTAATCAAACAAGAGCTAGGGCGGTTTGCTTCCTATGAGGTTGGGCAGACGTTGCTCTCTGTGCCTGAGGATCACACGATCGAATCGCTTTGGAGACTTTTTCAGGGTCATCCACAACGACTTTTGCAAGTAGCAGCGCTAGCACGAGAAGACAAAATTTCTCTAGAAATGGTGTTGAGTCAACTTCAGATTGATGATCTCGAAGCATCACTGACGCGGCTCATTCTTGCCTCACTGCCCAAACCGCAGCGCTGGATTATGGCAGGCTTGGTGGCAATGGGGCGAGTCGGGTTGCTACCCGAACAGATCGCAGTCATTACAGGTCCGCCCAATCCTTTGCCAAGTCTGCAAGCTTTAATGCAACGTCATTTGCTTCAGGTTGAGGGATACCACTACTGCTTATCGTCTAGTCTGGTTGACGTTTTGCAAAAAGCCTCTAACTCGACTCCCTGGATGGAAAAAGTCTTAACTCACCTACTGCCCTGGGCAGAAAACCATCGACGATCGCCCAATGTCCTGTTAGCAGAGCGCGCGACTCTGATTCACACAATTCAGTGGGCAATTAATCACGCTCGATGGACTGAGGCTCTGCACCTCGTACGATCGCTAGAAATCGCCCTGGCACTCGGCAAACAGTGGGGAACTTGGCAACGAGTGCTAAATTGGGGACTGCAAGCAGCCTGGGCGTTAGAAGATTCTGCCAGTGAAGCGTGGGGGCTACATCAACTCGGCACCTTAGCGCTTTGCCAAGAAGAAGTCACGACGGCATACGATGCTCTCACAGCCGCAATCAACCTGCGATCGCTTCTAGACGATGAGACGGGTGAGAGAGTCACGCGCTCTAACTTGAATCGCTTGAAGACAGTCACTGTGCCGCTTCAAGGCAACACTCAAGGGAAGTTGGTTACCAACCCGATCGGGGTTTACTTAACGTTGGCGTTAATCAGCTTCTTAGTATTCATGCTGTCTGGGCTGATCGGATTAGCGATCACAAATCGGTTTGGACAACCTGTGCCAGTCATCAAACATACAACGCCACCTGCTCGCAAATAGCAACTGTTCTCCTACGTCACAATCGTTCGACCCCCGACTTCTTTAAGAATTTGAGGGTCGGGGATCTTTGCAGTTCGAGATTTTAAGATTCGGATTAACCAGGTTGCCCTTTTTCGATCGCTTTTTGAATCAAATCATCATCGACATTCCCCTGCGCTGCTGTCTCGTGTCCGATCGCCTTTGCCATGTTGAGAAAGTCACTCGGATCGCCAGTCGGTTCTGCTTTAGATGCGGTTGTTTCAGGAGCTTGCATTTCAAATGAGTTAGCTGTTGCCTTTTCAGCCGCTTTTTCTCCTTCACCCGTGCGATCAATCTCACTGACGCTAAACTCTTTTGAGGCTTCGTAGTCCGATGAGACATCAACTTTGGGCGTAGGAAGACTGCCCTCTGCGATTTCTTCTAAAACTTGTTGAGCATCGTAGCTCTGAGACGGATTCAAATCACTATTGGTTTCTGACATAAAAAGCTCCTGTTATTGATTTGTTTGAGAAGTTTGTTTGAGAAAGGTTCGGGTTTTAAATTTGTGCCCTTTCGCTGTAACACTACCAGAGTGATCCCAACTTTTTTAACCTGCCTGAAGACAGATTATGAGACTCTTCCGTTGGTGTGATCTCCTGCTTTAGAGGGGGGAGCAAGTTAGGTCGGTAGGCAGTCGCTAGAGAACCGCAAGCCCTGATAAATCTCTAAGGTAAACAAAAATAAATTAAGGGAGATTCTTATGGTTGACTCTGCAAATCACGGCACCGTGCGAGCACAATATATTGATGAAAAGGGACAAAAGGCGATCGAGTCCTATGACAAGTTGGATGTGGATGGCAAACTAGCCTTCTTGTATTACATTTACAAAAAAATGGGAGACTCGATCACGCCTGCGGCTCCTGCGTCGGCTGAGCCAGAGTTAGCGCCAATCTTGCTAGGAAGTGATTTTTATAATCTTTCTCACGACGACCAGCTCAATGTGATGCGTGAGGTTGTGAATGGGGCTGATACAAACTATTCTCGCGCCTATGGCGCACTCAAAGAAAACAACCAACTTTTGGTTTGGTACGCTTGGGCGCAAGCAATGGGCGAGTCAGTGGTAGGAATGCCAGAAGGCTACAGCCCATCTGAGGCGATCACAGGGGCACTGGGTCAGGTCGAAGGCATCGATTTTGATCAACAGATTTCTCTTTTGAGAGAGATTGCTGGCACGATGGGCTACACCGACGTGCAGGAAATCGAGACGCAGGCACAGACCGGCAAGACATCTAGCCTGTAGATCGATAGG
>JBBRMC010000315.1:0-5030 GCA_038231055.1 Leptolyngbyales cyanobacterium | reverse complement strand
TGCTCGATTTGATAAGGAATGTGGATTAAATAAGACTCAGACTTTCCCTCACCCTAGCCCTCTCCCAGCAGGAGAGGGAACAAGATTCTAGCTCCCTGCTCCCTTAGGGAGAAGGGTTGGGGATGAGGGCAAATCTCCGGCATTATTAAATCCACAATCCTAAGATGGTCGGAGATTTGGAAATGCATTAGCAAGCTCTAGTCAGGGCGTGGTTGCTTTGAGCATATGATAGACCACCAATAGCTGCGTCAGCGCCAGTGGATAGCTTTGAATAGTTTCTCCCGTCGTTCCTGTCACTCTGCCGATCTCAGGATTCATTTCTCGATTGCAGACGTTTGATAAGTGAGGAGCCTCTTTGCAGATAAATTTTTCTAACTCTCGCACCTGGTCACTGGTGGCATGACCGTCAATCTCTAACACATCGACGGGTTTACCCATGTCTCGATCGAGTCCTAACCGAATCGCTGGGTTTGCATTTACATCAGAAGACGTGATTACCTGACTCAAATCAGGATGCGGCACCGTTGGACGCAACACAAGCCGCACATTCAAATGTCCGTTCATTTCTTGCAGTTGATCTGAGGGTGGATAGAAGCTGACTACCATATCAGCCCACGATCGCTGGGGTCGAATATATTGATCTGAGTCTGGTTCGCGCTTTTGCAACTCTGCGAGAACCTGCTCTTTGCTATAGCCACGCTTTTGCGTATCGCGCTTCACCTTCCACTGAGTTCGCAAGGTCTCAGGAGGTGCTAGATAGACCTTAACGTCATAGCAATCGCGCACGCCACGGGTCGAATAGCCCAACAGCCCCTCAACAATCAAAAATTTACTCGGCTTGATATATTGGGGTGCCTCAAAGGTGCCTGTTTTGTGGCTATAGACCGGTTTGAGAATCGGCTGTCCAGTTCTTAGCAGTGATAAATGCTGCTGCATGATATCGAGATGATTGCAATCTGGATGCAAAGCAGTGATCCCCAAGTTAGCGCGCTCGACGCGATCGTAGCGATGATAGTCGTCGGTGCAGATTATGGTGACGTTCTCTTCTCCCAAAACCTGGGCAATTCCTTTGGTCAGCGTGGTCTTGCCTGCTGCGCTGTCGCCAACAATGCCAAGGATGATGGGGCGTTGCGTCATGAAGTCCTCCTATGCGGATGTCTAAATCGGTTTGGCGACAAATGTTAGGTTTAATTTTAAGGAGGAATGCTGGGTGAAGCAATGTTAGTTAGCTCAAGAATCATTGCGAAGCGCAAAGATCAGTATTTTGCATTAATTAAACTCTATGGTGAGTCCTAAAGAAATCGTGATCCTCTCAGCACAAGCATCCGCTATTCTGATATCTTAGCGATTCTTTATAGACGGAATTTGCACTCTATGCATCCCATCTCAGAATTGCCCTCGCCACGAACCCAGTTGCTTTCAAGCTACTCCCCTATGAAAATTTTCTTTTATCACACGCCCGAACTAACGCCTATTCAAAATGTTGCAGATTGCGCGATCGCGATTGATGTGCTGAGAGCAACGAGCACGATCGTCAAGGCGCTATCAGTTGGTGCAGAAGCGGTTCAGGTATTTAGTGACCTCGATAAGCTGATGCAAGAGAGTGAGAGGTGGGCACCCGATAATCGGCTCAGAGCCGGGGAGCGCGGGGGTGCCAAGGTTGCAGGTTATGATTTGGGCAATTCACCGTTAGATTGCACTCCAGAATTGATGCACGATCGTCGTCTGTTTATGAGCACGACCAACGGCACTCGCGCGTTGGAAATCGTTCAGGCATCGCCAAGTGTGTTGGCGGCAGCATTGATTAATCGCCGCGCTGTCGTGGATTATGTGTTGAGCCATCGTCCTGAAACGGTTTGGATCGTCGGTGCAGGTTGGGAAGGATCGTTTGCGCTTGAAGATACCGTGTGTGCAGGTGCGATCGCTCACAGTCTCATCCAAGACTTAAACTGCACGTTAGAAGACATTGCCGGAAATGATGAGTTGGCGGGAGCCGTCGCTCTCTATGACCAGTGGAAAGATGATTTGTTAGGACTCCTTCATCATGCGAGTCATGGCAAGCGACTGCTGCGTCTTGATTGTCATGACGATCTCAAATATTGTGCTCAGACCGATGTGTTAAATGTCTTGCCGATTCAGCGAGAAATTGGGGTGTTGGTCAAAAACGGCTAACTGAGATTTTGCACCCGCCTCTTCACTGCGATGGTGTCCCACCCGTGAATGGAATTCCGGGCTAGCCTTGCGAAGTCCATTCAAATGGACTGAATTGCCTCACTCCTCTTCCAGTCCCTTGAGGGGACTTCGCACCGTTAGACCATGATTTTCAATCACGGGCGGATGAATGCTAGC
This sequence comes from Leptolyngbyales cyanobacterium, assembly GCA_038231055.1. Classification (GTDB taxonomy): domain Bacteria; phylum Cyanobacteriota; class Cyanobacteriia; order Leptolyngbyales; family Leptolyngbyaceae; genus Phormidesmis_A. The sequence continues at coordinate 2,681 of JBBRMC010000315.1, read as the reverse complement.
CACGAGGGAGTTCTAATCGGGTGCAAGATCTCAGCTAACGCTCATCTGTTTGAGAAGACAGAGCGCGATGCGTTGAGCGGCTCCGGGTTCTCCCATGCGACGACGACCATTTTCGGCGATCGTCTGGAGTCGATCGGGGTCACTGAACAATGATTGCATTGCACTAGCGATTTGGGTTGGCTGCTCGACAAGAGTGACAGAAGCGCCCAATAGACGAGTTTGAGCTTCTGCAAAAGCCGGAGTAAATTGAGGACCGTTGCCTGGAATGATGAGGGCAGGTTTACCGAGTCCGATAAATTGTTCGGTGGCGGTGCCCGCTAGGGCGATCGCGACTTGCGATCGCTGCATACATTCTGCAAATCTAGACGATAGCTCTAGCGTTGCTCGTTTTTCACCAAATCCAATCGTGTAAGTATTCTCTCCAGACTTTTTCCAGAGATAAGAGACGAGTAGTTGACGCAGTTCTTCTGAATCTAATCCGGGTGCAATTGCGGCTAAAAACAGCAATGGCTTTTCTATGTGTTCTGGCAATCGATCGAGGGATTGTAGAATAATTTCCCAGTTGTGATAGGCTTCGGGTGGGCGAGAACCGGGAATGAGAGCGATCGTCAAAGATGAGTTAGTGTCGCTTTCGGAGTTCCACTCCAGCCTGTCCATCATGGGGTTGCCCAGATCAAACGCCGGAACATCGAAGCGTTTGAGGATATTAGCGGTAATCCGATCGCGAGGAAACACGGCTTTGCACTGAGGGCGACGCATCAGCCAGCGTTCCCACGGTTGAAAGATGCAGTTTGTCCACCGCTCTAAGCGATCGTCCCACCAAGATTTGCGCAGCAGCCAGCCGGTTTCATCCCGCAAATAATATTCTGATTTTGCAGTCGCGACGAATGCAAAAGGTGCGCCACTCAACCACGCAAACAGCAGCGGCACAATGTCGCCAACTGCAAGAATAAACCCATCTCCGTCTCTCGCCCAAGTCTGGACGGCTTTGATTTGCGCCCAAGTCAACTGCACTAAGCCGCCCCGAATATCTCGTGCTAGTTGCCGATTATCCATGTAGATGAAGCCGCCGGAGGGCATGGCTTTGACGGCTCCGATCACGGGGATATTAAGCTTAGTGTAGGCGTGTCCTTCGCCCACGATCGGGAGAGCATCAATCTGCGAAAAGCCTTCTTGCTGGAGGGCGTGCAAAATGCGAACGGCGATCGCGTCTTCTCCATGACCGTTGCTAAGGCAGAGTAATCGCATAACGTCTGAGAATGGGGGACTTAATTAGAATAATTTACACGTTCCATAACGAAACCACCGACCAAGGCAACCAAGTCATTATGGATAGGGTAGAAGAATGAGTTCGGTGATGAAGCGAAAATCTCGTTGATTTTTTGTGATTAAGGGATGGCTCAATGCGATCGCAGTGGCGGCGATCAGCGCATCAGCAATTAGCAATCCATGACTTAACCGATATTGCTGAAGTAATTAACGGCTTCTTGAATCCCACGACCGAAATCAATCAGGATATCTGTATCAACTTGAACCAGCGTAGGCATCTCGGATCATCCCCATTCTTGTTGGCGCAGTTCTCGAACCCATTCAGTTCTGTCTGGTTGATCGAGACGGTCTTGCCAAATGCCAAAAAATGCTTCATTTTGCCAAATTGATGAAGGTTCAGGGGCATGAAGTTGGGACGATCGAGCTGCTCGAAACTCCAAAAACTCAATAAAGTCAATCACTTCTCGCTGCATCTCAGGAGGCAGATTGTTGATTTTGGCGAGGATGTCTAAAGTCATGGAAGCGAAGACGATCGTTGTTTTCCCACAGTAGCACTGAGAGACGAAAGCTCATGGCAGTTTTTCATTCTTTTGGGTTGTTGACGATCGCTCTGCAAGACGGGATTGAAATGGGTTGTACTTTGAACGATTGCCTAGAAATTGGAGATTAGCTATTTGGGCGATCGCTCATCTTGAATTTGGGTGTAGATCGATCGCAGCAACAACACCGGAATCAGCCTTTGGGCACGATGTTCGCGATAAGATTTATTGGCATAGTTGAGGGTTAGAAATCGCGTCAGTGTGGTTTTGCCATAGCCCGGATCAGCCACGATCGCTTTGAGAATAATATCTGCAACTTGCTCTGATCGATTGGGTGACATTGACTCAGATGACGGTTTTGCTGAGGGTGATTCTTCGGACATGGCATTTTCTAGCGGGGGCGATCGCTTCTTATGCTAACCTGCGTCTTTTTGAATGGTTGCTAAAGAAGAATTTAAGAGATTACACGTTTATTCGATTGTCAGCCGCTCTCATTCAATTGTCAGCACGGCTCATTCAATTCGCGGCACATCTTATTCGATTCGCGACCGTTCACTTTGGATTGTCAGCCGTTCACTTTGAATTGTCAGTCATGCACTTTAGATTGTGTTCGATCGCACAAGCTTTGTCGAGAGAACCAATTAACCGCGCAACGCATCTCGAAAGGCAATCACCGCATCGTGTTGATCAGGAATCGCTGCACATCGCGCCAGCAACGCTAAATCTAATTCTGGTAAAAACTCACTGCGAGGAGTCTGCTCATATTGGTTTTCTCGCAAGCGATAAATTAGAAGCTGTCCTTCTTGCCACACCCAGACTTCACCCACGCCCAACCCACGATAGATTTCTAGCTTGTCAAGCAAACCGCTGGTG
>JBBRMC010000314.1:0-5039 GCA_038231055.1 Leptolyngbyales cyanobacterium | reverse complement strand
TGAATCCTTTCAAAAACTACACCAAACCGATCGCAACGCCTATAAAGCTAAAAAGCGTCAGATCTATCAAAACGTGATGACCAGCGTGCGAGATTTGATTCCCGATGTCGATCGCTACACGCGCATGAAAGTTTATGGCACACCAACCACGAGTGAACATTATCTAGGTCAGCCCCAAGGCAATATTTATGGTGCTAAGTTGGTGCCGTCTCAGGTAGGTCTTAATCGATTGGGCTATCAAACTGAGTTGCCAAACCTATTTCTTGTGGGAGCCAGTGCAGGCTATCCCAGTGTCCCCGGCGTGATCGGCAACGGCATGGATGTCGCCGAACTGGTGACGGGTCAACGCATCTGGGATAGGGCAAAATCGCCTGAGTTAGTCAACGTTTAGATAAAGTCCACTTTATTTCCTGTCGCCCTCAACGCTTCGTTAAAGGTATCGATAGAAAACCTCTGCCTTTAGATAGAGGATCGATCATCCGTCCTTTATTGGATTATGGAAAGAGCTGTGCACATTTATTGAGCCAGTGGTCATTGAGCAGCGTTTCAAAATGGGGCAGAAATGGTGGCGGTTGAGAATCGATCGGCAATCAAGGTGGCTTTGTGGGAGCAAGAAAAGGAGTTTGAAACGACCTTTGACCTGGCAGGAATCGGCATCGCTCACGTCAGCACCTCTGGACAGTGGCTCAGAGCAAATCAAAAACTCTGTGAAATTGTTGGCTACTCGCATCAAGAATTGATGCAGAAAACGTTTCAAGACATCACCTATGTCGAAGACCTCCAACCCGATCTAGACAATCTGCACCAATTGCTAGCGGGTGAAATTCAAAACTACTCGCTAGAAAAACGATACATTCGTAAAGACGGTAGCCTAGTGTGGGTCAATATCACCGCCTCTCTAGTTCGTAAGCCTGATGGTGAGCCTAAATACTTTATTTCAGTTGTTGAAGATATTAGCGATCGCAAGCGAGCCGAAACTGAACTTAAACAAGCTAACGACGATCGCGATCGCTTCTTTACGCTCTCGTTAGATATGCTATGCGTCGCGGGGCTAGACGGTTACTTTAAGCGCATTAACTCCGCATTTGAGAGAATTCTTGGCTATGGGGCTGCCGAACTTCTAGGCAAACCCTTTCTTGAATTTGTGCATCCTGACGATCGAGCCACTACTCTCGCAGATCTGCAAGCCCTGGCAACCGGAAGCACGTCGTTGCATTTTGAAAATCGCTATCGCTGTCGAGACGGCTCTTATCGATGGCTCGATTGGGTAACGGTGCCTGTAATTGAAGAAGGCTTGCTCTATGCTGTCGCCCATGACGTGACTCAACGCAAACAAGCCGAACTCGAAATCAAGCAACTCAACGAGGGGTTAGAGACAAGAGTTCAACAGCGCACCGCTCAACTCGAAGCGGCAAACAAAGAACTAGAGTCGTTTTCCTACTCTGTCTCTCACGATCTACGGGCACCATTGCGCCACATTGCAGGTTTTGTCGAGCTTTTAAAGGCGCGTCTAGGACAGGAAAATTTAGACGAGACGAGCGCTCGTTATCTCGCTACCATTACAAACACAACCAAACAGGCTGGAGTTTTGATTGATGATCTGCTCACCTTCTCACGAATGGGACGATCGGAGATGCACGCCACCACATTTAATTTGACAGAGTTGCTAACCGAAGTTAAGCAAGAGATCGATCTGGATGTGGGCGATCGAGATCTTCAATGGACAATCCATCCTCTACCGACCGTTGAGGGCGATCTATCCATGTTGAGGCTAGCTCTTCGCAACTTGCTCGAAAACGCAGCAAAATATACTCGTTTACGTGAAAAAGCCGAGATAGAAGTGGGTAGTTTTGAGCACCCGGATGAAATGATATTTTTTGTGCGCGATAATGGCATCGGTTTCGATATGCGATATGTTGACAAACTGTTTGGCATCTTTCAACGGCTTCACGTCAGCACTCAATTTGAGGGCACAGGCATTGGGCTAGCAAATGTGCAGCGCATCATTCACCGTCATGGTGGGCGGGTGTGGGCAGAGGGAGAGGTCGATCGAGGCGCAACGTTTTATTTTTCACTACCTAAAAAACTCGATAAGGCACCCAAACGGTTACTAATCTCAGATTACTAATCCCAACCATTTAACGACGCACTGCCGACTGACGCACTACCCTAAAAAGACTGCGAATTCTGTCGGACTACGGAGTAAGAAAGGAGTATTACCTAGATCAATGCCAGATATGAGACGTGTTTTGCTAGTCGAAGACAGTTCAAATGACGTGGAATTGATCTTAAACTCGCTGTCCGAAAATCACTTAGCCAACGAGGTGGTTGTGGTGCGAGATGGGGAGGAGGCGTTAAATTATCTTTATCGTCGAGGCATTTTTAAGATGAGAATGGAAGGCAACCCAGTCGTGGTGTTGCTCGATCTCAAGCTTCCTAAGATTAACGGCATGGAGGTGATGACCCAACTTAAAGCTGATCCGGCATTTCGTTTGATTCCGATCGTGGTGTTGACTTCATCGCGCGAAGAACCCGATTTGCGACGCTGCTATGAGTTGGGTGCCAATGCCTATGTGGTTAAACCCATTGACTTTCATGAGTTTGTGGATGTAATTAAACAGGTAGGGTTATTTTGGGCAGTCGTCAATCAGCCACCCCCTGGGTCATTGCCCTCGACTGCTCGATAGTCATGTCCAGTTTCATCTAACTCTCTGTTGGACTGGCACGTTTGGCAAAATGTCCCCCTCCGACAGACACTTCAACGGACGCGATACCAGGTTAAGCCTATGCCCTCCCTTCGATTTCTCTTGTTAGAAGATAGTTCTTTAGATGCCCAACTGATTCGGGCAGCGCTAACAAATGGGGACATTGAGTGTGAACTGGTGCAGGTGCAGACGCGATCGACGTTTATAGAAGCGCTTAGCTCAACACCGTTTGATTTGATTTTGTCTGATTATTCGCTGCCCAATTTTGATGGCATTGCAGCATTAGACATTGTTCGTGACCTCTGCTCTGACGTGCCGTTTATTTTAGTATCGGGCACATCGGGCGAAGAGTTGGCGATCGACACGCTCAAACGAGGCGCAACGGATTATGTCCTCAAACAGCGATTAGAGCGGCTAGTTCCAGCCGTCAATCGGGCGCTGAAAGAGGCTCAAGAGCGACGCAATCACCAAAAGGCAATAGCGGCTCTGCATCTGAGCGAACGGCGCTTTCGCACTCTGGCAGATGCCGTCCCTAATTTTATTTGGATTAATAATGCCCACGGTGAAGCAGACTATCTAAATTCTCGCTGGCAGGAGTTTACGGGCACTCAACTTGAAACTCAAAAAGGACAATCTTGGGTTGAAACTACACATCCCGACGACCTAGAAGCCGTCACAGCGACGAGAACGCTCGGCATTCAATCGGGCAATCCCTATGAAATGGAGTGCCGAATCCGCCGTCATGACGGAGTTTATCGATGGCATTTGGTGCGTGTCGTGCCCTTTAAAGACGAGCAGGATCAGCTTCTTTATTGGTATGGCACCGCGACGGATATTGATGATGCTAAACAGCTCTATCACCAATCAAAAGAAGCAAACCGGATTAAAGATGAGTTTTTAGCCGTCCTTTCGCACGAGTTGAGGACTCCGTTGAACCCGATCGTAGGCTGGTCAAAGCTGTTAAGAGCAAAGCCTCCTGACCCAATCACTCTAGCGAGAGGGTTAGAAACTATTGAGCGAAATGCCAGAATTCAAACTCAGTTGATTGAAGATTTGCTAGATGTCTCGCGAATTCTGCGAGGCAAAGTTAGCTTAAATGCTCAGCCCGTCAATTTGGTGACAGTGATTGAATTAGCGTTAGAAACGGTTCGGTTATCGGCAGAAGCAAAATCAATTCGGTTAGAATTTGATGCCGTCAACTACACCAACTACATCACGCTCGGTGATTCGAGTCGATTGCAGCAAGTGATCTGGAATCTACTCTCAAATGCAATCAAATTCACGCCTAATAATGGACACGTTAAAGTCGAACTGACCACTGATTCTACACACTCTGTTGCAGATCAGCAGTCTGCTAAAGTTACGGTTCGCGATACGGGCAAAGGCATTAATTCTGACTTTTTGCCCTATGTGTTCGATTCCTTTCGCCAAGCAGACGGCAGCACAACTCGTACATTTGGCGGTTTAGGATTAGGGTTAGCGATCGTGCGGCATCTGATCGAACTGCATGGCGGTACGGTCGAAGTAACCAGTCTCGGTGCGGGAAAAGGGTCAACCTTTACCGTGAAGCTACCGTTGTTAAAACATAAAGGCGAACGACTGAGAGGTGAGGGAGACGATTCATCCTCTGTCTTTCCTTCAGGGCTACCCCTCGCAGGTCTGCGGATTTTGCTCGTAGATGATGAGAGAGATACGCTGGATTGGATGACCGTTTTTTTAGAGCAGTTGGGCGCGATCGTGCAGTCAGCTTCATCAGCAGAGAAGGCATTTGCAGCGATCGGACTGTTTAAACCCAACATTCTCTTAAGTGACATTGGAATGCCAGAAGAAGATGGATATAGTTTGCTCAAACGAGTGCGATCGTGCGAGAACGGTAGTCAGATTTCGGCGATCGCGTTGACTGCCTATGCTCGACTAGAAGATCGAGAACGCGCGATCGCGGCGGGCTTCCAGGATCATTTAGCAAAACCGATCGAGCCAGACCAACTAATTAACACTCTGATCAAAATAGGAGCCAGAAGTCAAAGGTTGAACCCCCTGACCTCTGACTCCTGATTGCTAACGATGACTTAAACAGCCATCTCAACAACTTTTGCTGGTTCGCGGCTGACTTGCACCTGACCGTCTTCGTCAATGTCCACGACCGCAGTGTCGCCTGCCTGAATTCGACCTGCTAAGAAGGCTTCTGCTAGACTGTCTTCTAAGAGTCGGGCGATCGCTCGGCGCAGAGGACGCGCACCATAGCTGGGACGATATCCCTCAGAGACGACACGGGCTTTGAAGCGATCGCTCACCTCTAAGCGGATGCCTTGCTCATTTAGGCGACCAGCAGCT
>JBBRMC010000313.1:0-5042 GCA_038231055.1 Leptolyngbyales cyanobacterium | reverse complement strand
TGAAGGTGCTTCACCACCTTTGACGATCGCCACTAGCATCGGTGCGGCTATCTCTATCGCGATCGCGACTTGGGCAGTTACTCGCACTTTAACGCCCACAGCACTACCAACAAGTACCCTAGATCCGACCCAAAATCAAATTAGTCTTGGCGAAAAAGTTTTAACACCCGGAACCGTGCCGCCTCTCAAGCAAGAAGCTGCCGAACAGATCACGCTCGGAAATTTTAGCCAAGCCACAACCTTATTAGAAAAAGTGCGTCTCGCCGATCTCGCTGATCCAGAAACCGTTATCTATCTAAACAACGCTCAAATCGGTCAGCAAAAGTCTTACACCATTGCTGTAGTCGTGCCTCTCAGCACTCAACCTAGTTCTTCGACAGAGGTGCTGCAAGGAGTTGCCCAAGCCCAAAACCAAGTCAACCAGTTGGGGGGAATCAACGGAGTGCGGCTGAAAGTTGCGATCGCCACCGATAACAGCGATCCAAACGTTGCCAAGCAAGTTGCCAAAGCCCTTGTAGACAATCCATCGGTCTTAGGCGTGATTGGTCACGGCACCAGTGACACGACTCTTGCTGCTGGAAAGATCTATGAGTCTGGCGAACTCGTCGCGATCTCTCCGGTTAGTTCAGCCGTTGAGCTATCGGGGTTTAGCCCCTATGTGTTTCGCACGATGCCCAGCGATCAACTTCCGGCAAAACAGCTTAGCGACTATATGGTGACGCAGCTTAAAAAACGCAATGCCGTTGTTTTTTTTAACTCTGCTAGTGCTTATAGCAAATCGCTTAAAGACGAATTTAGCAAGGCGTTATTTTATGGAGATAAAGGCAAGGTCATCGAAGAAATTGACTTAAGCCAACCCGACTTTAACCCAGTTGCCAGTGTCGATCGAGCAATTCAGAAGGGGGCACAAGTGATAATGCTGGTACCCAGTAGTGACTTCTTCGATCGTGCCCTGCTGATCATTAACGCCAACCAAAATCGGTTGTCTCTTCTAGCGGGAGATGCACTCTATTCGCCAAAAACTCTACAAATTGGAGGCAAAGCAGCCGTAGGCATGGTTTTAGCAGTGCCATCTTATCAGGTTGAGATCTCAAAATCTGCTTTTCAAAAGCAAGCCAAGACGCTGTGGGGTAGCCCAGTGCGATGGCGAACGGTGTTGGCATACGATGCGACCAAGGCATTAATTGGGGCACTTCAACGCACGTCAACTCGCAACGGCATTCGGCGATCGCTGGCTAGCCCCGATTTCTCAGTCATGGGAGCGATTCATCCCATCAAGTTTTCTGAAAGCGGTGACCGCTCAGTCGATCTCGAACTTGTGAAAGTGCTGGGAGCACGATCGGGCAAGCGATACGAATTCAAAGCGCTATCGAGCAAAAAATAAGAAATTCAATAGCTACATTCATAGAGATCTATCGAATTGACAACGGATGTAAGGCGAATCCGTTGTCAATCCTGAATCGTTTTTGCAGGCACCTCTTATTTGACATACCAGAAATAGGTTGCCATCGGAATCACAGTCGCTGCAATCAACAAACCGATCACCCAAACGGTTGCATTGCTTTCTTGGGTTTCTTCGGGAGACGCAAACGTGCCGTCAACCTGAACAGTATCCTTCACCACAGGCGCACCCGGATCGTCTTGACCCGACAAAACTGCTACCAAGCGATCGCTGGCATCCAAAAAACCCTGATTGTAGCGTTCGCCCAATTTTAACGGAACTTGCAGCGTCTCTTGAGCCACACTTTGGGCGATCGTGTCTGGCATGATTGCCTTGGCTTTTTCGCCTGTGTAAATGGCGCTATTGTTGGTTAGTTTGTCTAACACCATTAGAGTCTGATTCGCTTGAGCCTCCGGGGTTGGAAACCACTGCTTAAATAGTTTCTCGGTAAACGAGTCGATCGTTTCGTCATAATCTAAGCCCCGAATCGTCACGAAATGGACTTCTTGACCCGTTTTTGTCGTCAAATCGCTAAACGACTCATTGATTTTGCCTTCACTAAATAGACTCAACACGTTTGCCAAGTCTAAAATTTGCGAATCAGCAGGAATGCCTGGAACCTCATAGAGACTTGTGGCGTAGGCAGGAGCCACCACAAACTGGGTGGTCAATATCAAAGCAACGATCGGCAAGAGCCAATGGTTGCCAATAGCAGCGAGGAACTTTCTCATGAGCGATCGACCTTCAGATGGCAGTTGTTAGAAAATAGTACGGTGAGAGATAGTTGAGCAGGTCAAATACTTCTCATTAATTACATTACAATTTTTAACAGAGTTTGAATCGCAAGGAGCTAATTCAGATGCCTCTTTCTATTGGCGATAGTGCCCCCAATTTCACCGCTAAAGATACCAGCGGCAACACGGTGTCCTTGTCAAGCTATGCGGGTAAGCCCGTGGTGATCTATTTTTATCCCAAAGACGATACGCCTGGATGCACGAAACAAGCTTGTAGCTTCCGCGATAACTATGCCCAATATCTGAGCAAGGGAATCGCCGTTTTTGGGGTGAGCATGGATGACCAACTATCTCACCAAAAGTTTACTGAGAAGTATGGTCTGCCGTTTCCATTGCTTGTTGACAGCGATGGCGCGTTGACTAAAGTGTTTGATGTCGATGGGGGTGGTCGTTCTAAGCGCGTTACTTACCTGATTGACAGCTCTGGCAAAATTGAGCAGGTTTACACGACGGTCAATACTGAAACTCACGCCACCGATATCTTGGCTGACGTGGTTAGCTAGAAACCCTAAAATCTGCCAGACGTTCTAATTCCTTTTGGGAGTTAGGGCGTTTTTTTGTGAATAATTCAGATGAGTCAGGCTCAGACAATTGAGCTAAATTATTAGGATTCCTGGCTCGATCGCACCGCAACATTGGGTGAGGCTGAGGGCGAATTCAGCGTATATCATCCAATCCAGAGAAACCGCACGTCAACAATATTCTTAGCTCTATTTGGGGTAATCTCTATGACCGATACGACCGCGATCAACAACCTCACATCACCAGGCGTTACCACTCCTCCTACTTATTCAGGTCCAAAAGAGGTTTTGGTTAACAAACCTGTGACGCTGAAGGGCACCTATGATGCGACGCGCATCGTTCAGGTTACGCTGTCTGCTGAAGATAAGTTTCCGCTTAACGTCACGGCTAATGCCGGAACCTGGCAGCTAACGATGCCCAATGGCTTTTCGACTGCCGGATCGCGATGGTTAAGGCTGAAGGGTTTTGACAGTAACGGACAAGTCGTTGAAAATCGGATTTTTTACATCACGGTGAGCAGTGACCCGTTAACGATCGGGCAAGCCTTAACGCTCAAAGTCTTACAAGAGACGTTCTTTAAATCGGCTCCGGTTGATTCATCGACTCTAAGCGATCAGGAAAAAGTTTTGGTGAAAGCCGGACAGACGTTTACGGTCAATCGCTATGGCTCGATCGATGGTCATCTCAAGCTAGAGTTGGGCGAAGAAATTGCTCCGATCGGCAATTTTGGTTATTTCTACGATAGTCATGTTCAACTCAGCAAAGGCACCCAAATCTTTCGCTTCAATGTTGAAGAGGTGCCGGATGTCTCGGTGATGGCTCAGTTGGTGATCAACACCGCGACGATTCTCAAGGCAAAGTTAGGCGATTCTTCGACTCTGGCAGCCAATCAGAAGGCAAATGCGGCAGCCGGACAAACCTACGCCATTACGGGCTATGCGTGTCTGAACGGACATTTTCGGGTCAAGCTGGCTGAAGCGATCGCAGGCTTTGGCGACACGGCATTTGTCTATTGGAAATTCGCTCAGATCAAGCGAAACGGCAAATCGATTCCCTATGATTCAGATGCGTTGACGGTGACTGCGCTCACAAGCACACTGCTCAAAAAGCGTCCTGTTGATTCATCGCAACTACAAGCTGCTGAGAGAACGAATTTCAACGCTGGCACCTTTTATGGAGTCTCTAGTTACGCGATTCAAAGCGGACACATTAAAGTTGCACTCACCGAAGAACTGCCGGGATTTGGGAATACGGGGTTTGTCTTTCCCAGCTTTGTGCAGATGAAACGTGGTGGTAAACCGTTTAATACGGTTCCGCCGACGGTTGAGATCAATGTGCCTTACTTTTCTCAGCGAGATAACCCTCGCTATTATTGGGCGACGTGTAATGTTACGTCGATCGCCATGGTCTTCTACTATTACGGCATTCGCCCTGAAAATAGCGGACAGCAGCTAGAAGATGAATTGTTGCAGTGGTGTCTCAACAAGGGCGGAGTAGGTGCACAAACCAATCACAATGTTCTGTCTCAATTGATTCAAGCCTATGGGTTTAAGCCTAGCTTTAATGTCAATCGCACTTGGCAAGAGGTCAAAGAAGAATTGATTAACGGTCGTCCGGTTGTGTTGTGCGGGTTGTTTACTCATGGGGGACATATTATTACGGTGATTGGGTTCACGTCTCAGGGCTATATCGTCAATGATCCGTGGGGCGATGCGATGTCGGGTTATTCAAACACCGAGGGTCGTAAGCGGCTCTATCCCTATAGCTATGTCGATGCGACTGCGGGACCCGATGGGAAAGTGTGGGCGCACTTTATTTCTAAGTAGCGATCGGGCTTAGGAACGTGGATTTATTAAGGTGCAACGTCTCACCCTCACCCTAGCCCTCTCCCTAAGGCGAGGGAACATGACTCTAGCTCTCTTCTCCTTGGGGAGAAGGGTTGGCGAGGGCTTCGCCCCACTTCGTGAGGAGGGCAGAAGACGCTCACAGGTGTTACAGGTTATTTAATCCACGATCTTTAGTAGTTTGACGTTGGGGAGTCGCGTGAACCTTGAAGTACCGGGTTGGGAACCTGCTGTGAGGCAGAGAACTTCACCGGAGCTATGGCGACTCCCCAACTTGCTACAGTTGAATGATGGTTTTGTCGTGCAACTCTTCTAGTTGAATCAGTGAACCATTGTCGATCGCAATATTGAACTTCATCAAAGACCGTTCAATTTGATATCTCGGCAACACTCGAACCATTTGATATTCAGTCGTTAAATCACTCGTGCCATCCCATTTGA